>JAICZB010000225.1 GCA_025933895.1 Thermoleophilia bacterium | reverse complement strand
TCGGTCCGGCGGCATACCTTCGCGCTCGGCTACGACGCCTTCCGCCTGCGAATGCCGAAGCCGGAGGACTGCATGTTTCCGCGCAGCAGGCTCTGGGTGAACGATCCCAGCCACATCGGCACGTCGTACTACTTCACGATCCTGGGCTCGAAAGGCGACATCTGCATGCACACCGCGGGCGGGCTCGCCTTCCGGAGCCGGGCGTACCTGAACAACGACCGGCGTCGCGAGCGCATCCAGATCCTCGTGGCGGGCTTCTCGGGAACGGGGACCTACCGTCACGCGATCGCAAGGGTCGTCGTCGGCAAGCGCATCATGTTCCACTCCGAGGCAGTCGTGACAGTGACGAAGGCAACGAGGCACGAGGTCTTCGCACGAGTCCGCGCGGACAAGCTCCGGCCGCAAGCTGCACCAGCCCGGTACCGCATCTACGGCTGGATGCGCTGCCGCATCGGCAGCTGACGATCCCGGACGGCGGGAACCGTGGATACTTGCGCCGATGCGCCTGCGTCGCCGCCCAGCGGACCAGCCCGTCGTCGTCTGCGGCTCGGGCAGTCGACATCTCGGCGAAGCGATCTGCGCCGAGCTCGGCGTGCAGCCGGCCGCGGCGGAGACGATGCGCTTCGCCGAGGGCACGATCTTCGTCCGGCTGTTCGAGAACGTCCGCGGACGCGACGTCTACGTCGTCCAGTCGACGATCTACCCGGCGAACGACAACGTCGTCGAGCTGCTCTTCTGGCTCGACGCGTGCCGGCGGGCGAGCGCGGCCTCCGTGACCGCGGTCGTGCCCTACTTCAGTTACGGCAAAGGCGACAAGAAGGACGAGCCGCGCGTCTCCATCCGCGCGCGCGTGCTCGCCGATGCGATCGAGGTCGCCGGCGCCGACCGCGTCGTGACGATGGACCTGCACGCGCCGCAGATCCAGGGCTTCTTCCGCGTGCCGGTGGACGACCTGTACGCGATGCCGATCCTCGTCGACGCGATTCGGCGGGCGGGCGTGCGTGATCCGGTCGTCGTCTCCCCCGACTCGGGCTACGCCAAGATGGCGAGGCGCTTCGCACACAGGCTCGGCGGCGGGTTCGCGCTCGCGGACAAGACGCGCTCCGGACATGACGAGGAGGCGGAGGTGTTCGGCCTGCTCGGCGATGTCGCCGGGCGCGACGCCGTCCTCGTCGACGACTTCGTGGCGTCGGGTGGGACGCTCGTCGAGGCTGCAGAGCGGCTCGTGGAAGGCGGCGCGCGGTCGGTGATCGCGGCGGCGACGCACGGGCTCTTCTCCGGAGACGCCGCGACGAAGCTCGCCGCGAGCCCGATCGAGCGCGTCATCGTCACCGACACCGTCGAAGGTCACCCGCAGTCGCTCGGGGAGCGGGTCGAGGTCGTCTCGGTGTCGGGGCTCTTCGCGGAGGCGATCAAGCGCATCCACGAGCGCGAGAGCATCAGCGTGCTCTTCAGCGACCGCTGACGCTGGCTCAGATGATGATCGGGACGGTGCCGCCGTCCGCGCTCCACGCGGCGCCGGTGACGTAGCTCGCGAGCGGCGAGCAGAGGAACACGACCACCGCGGCGATCTCCTCGGGTTGGGCGAGCCGGCCGAGCGGGCGCCCGGCGGCGACTTTGGCAAGGACCTCGTCACGCTCGCCCTGCTGGTCGGCGAGGCCGCCCTCCCCGAGCCAGGCGCCGGTAGCCGTCGGGCCGGGCGTCACGGCGTTGCAGCGGATCCCGTCCTTCGCGTACAGGTCGGCGACCAGCCTGGAGTACGAGAGCAGCGCCGCCTTCATCACGGAGTAGTCCGGCATTCCGGTGGACGGGCGCTTCGCGGCGGTCGAGGAGACGTTCACGATCGTGCCCGAGCCGCGCTCGCGCATGCCCGGGAGCGCTGCCCGCGTCGCGCGGACGGCGCTGAGGAGGTTGATCTCGAACGACGCCTGCCAGATCTCGTCGGTCACGTCCTCGAGCCTCCGGATCTCGCTGTAGCCGACGTTGTTCACGAGGACGTCGAGCCGGCCGTGCCGCTCGATCGCCTCCCGCACCACGCGCTCCGGCTCTCCCGGCTGCGAGAGGTCGGTGCGCACGTCGCCGCCGCTACGGCCGGTCGTGACGACGGTCGCCCCCTCGGAGCGGAGCAGCTTCGCCGTTTCGAGGCCGATCCCGCCGGTGGAGCCGGTGACCAGGCAGACGCTGTCGGCGAGCCCGAGGTCCATGGCTGGCTAGCGTAGTCCGTCGTGACCACGCTCCTGCTCGTTCGCCACGGCGAGACCGACTGGAACGCCGACGGCCGCCTGCAGGGCCAGACCGACCGCCCCCTGAGCGACTTCGGCCGCCGGCAGGCGCAGCAGCTCGCCGACGAGCTGGCGGGCGAAGAGCTGGAGGCGATCTACTCGAGCGACCTCTCCCGCGCCCGCGAGACGGCGGAGATCGTCGGCAAGCGGGTCGGTTGCGGGTCGTGCTCGACCCGGAGCTGCGGGAGAAGAACTGGGGCACGTGGGAGGGGCTGACCGCGGTCGAGCGCGACCGCGTCGAGTTCGTAGGCGAGACGACGGTGGAGCACCAGGAGCGGATCCTGCGCGCGCTGCGGCGGATTTGCGGGCTGCACGCCGGTGACGGCCGCGTACTCGTCGTCACGCACGGCGGCTCGATGCGCCGTGTTCAGACCGCCGCGCTCGGCTGGGCGCTGCCTGTCGTGGAGAACTGCGGCCGCTGGCTCTGTGCGTGCGAGAACGGCGCATTCCGAGCACTAGACTGACCGCGGTGGAGGACTACACGAGCAAGTACAAGGGCGAGCAGGTCGAGGTGGCGCTCTTCGGCGGCGAGTACCAGGAAGGCGTGCTCACCGCGTACTGCTACGTGGACGAGGTGGCCCACATCGAGCTCAACGGGCACATCCTCGTTCCGCTCCAGAACATCGCGTCGCTCCACTGCTCGAGCCGCTGCGACGCGCCGCAGAACGAGGATTGGCCGCCGCGCGGCCTGCTCGAGGACGACGGGCAGGAAGACGGCGGCGGCGGCGACGACCGGTAACGGGTAGGCGTGCTCCTCGCGGCCCGCAACCTCGTCAAGTCGTGGCTGCTCGTGCTCGTGCTCGCGGGAGTCTTCGCGTTCGTGGGCTGGCTGCTCGACGGCGTGCGGGGGCTCTCGATCTTCGTCTTCTGCGCGCTGCTCGCCGCGGCCGGCGCCTACTGGACGTTCGACCGCGTGGTGCTGGGGATGATCGGAGCCCGGGAGCTCCCTGTCGGGGAGGCTCCGCTCCTGCATTCCACGGTCGAGCGGCTCGCCGCGCGCGCCGGGATCGTGAAACCGCGTCTGTACCTGATCCCCGACGGGCTGCCGATCGCCGCCGCGACCGGGCGCGGCGTCCGCAGCTCCGCGCTCGCGCTGAGCACCGGCTGCGTCGCGGCCTGCGCGCCGGCCGAGCTCGAGGGCGTGCTCGCGCACGAGATCGCGCACGTGCGGCTCCACGACGTGCAGGTGCAGACGGCTGCCGCGGTCGCCGCCGCGGTGATGCTCGAGACGAGCAGGATCGGAGGCTTCCTCGAAAGGGCGCTTCTCTTCGTGCTCGGCCCGATCGCAGCCGCCTGCGTCCACCTGCTCGTCTCTCCGAAGCGGGAGTTCGCAGCGGACCGGTTCGCGGCCAAGCTCTGCGACTCGCCTCACGGCCTCGCCGACGCGCTGACGCGGCTCGAGCAGGCGACGGAGCTCGTCGAGTTCGAGGGCAGCCCGGCGACCGAGCCGCTGTTCACGATCAACCCGTTTGCGGAGCGCGGGCTCGGCGCGCTCTTTGCCACGCACCCGCCGGTCGGCGAGCGCGTGCGCCGGCTGCGCGAGCTCGATCCTTCCTGGCGCGATCGCGTCCAGAGCGAAGCAGCAGCCTAAGTTCCGGTACGAAAAGAGCCGCTCTCGCGGCTCCTTTTCGAAAGATAAATCGGCGGCGACCTACTCTCCCGGGAGGTTGCCCTCCGAGTACCATCGGCCCTGGCAGGCTTAACTTCTCTGTTCGGAATGGGAAGAGGTGTCTCCCTGCCGGTATGACCGCCGAACTTTCAAGTGCTCGCTCCTACGCGGCACCCTCAAAACTCCATAGCGACTCGACCGGCGTTCAAATCAAGACCTCGGGCAATTAGTACGGGTCCGCTGAACGCATTGCTGCGATTGCACGTCCCGCCTATCAAGGTCGTAGTCTCCGACCGCCCTTACTCCCTC
>JAICZB010000267.1 GCA_025933895.1 Thermoleophilia bacterium | reverse complement strand
GATCCCCATCGGGTCGGGCCCCGGGAGCGCGAGCCGCGCGAGCGCGCCGACGATCAGTCCTTCGAGCGCGAGAACGAGGATGAACCAGAGCACGACCGTTTCCTCCTAGGTCCGCAGGCTCTCGAGCAGACGCGTCCGCGCTGCCGTGTACTCGTCGTCGTCGAGGACGTCCGAGTCGTGCAGCTCCTCGAGCAGGCCGAGAAAGTGAGCGGGGTTGTCGGTCGGATGGTCGCCCAACGGCACATGGGCGGTTCCGAACGGCGGCTGCATCGGCTGCCTGGGCTGGAGAGGAGCGCCGAGCCCGTGGATCCCGACCTGGTCCGGGTCGATACCGGCCCGCTTCAGCCGCTCGCGATATTGCTCGACGCCGAAGCCGCGCTCGGGGAAGCGATAGGCGTCCTTCCCCCAGAGCGGCCTCTTCTGGACGAAGCGCCGGTAGATCACGACGAGTACGACTGCTGCGACGAAGCTCCCCAGCCCCGACCATGAGGCCGCGTGGCGCCCGCCGACGCCAAGCACAATCCCTGTGCCGATCGCGGTGCCGGCGAGCCCGATGGCGATGGTGAGCCACGGAGGCATGGGATCCGGCCCGGGCAGCGCGAAGCGGGCGAGGGCACCGGTGATGAAGGCAAGGAACATGGCGCCGAGGATCTGCCCGACCATCCGCGGAGCGTAGCGCGGCGGGGTGAGGCCGCAGTAAGTGCGACCTGTTACGCGGCGGTCTGCTCGAGCGCCTGCAGGTCGCGCCTCAGATCCTTGATCTCGTCGCGCAGCTTCGCCGCGTATTCGAAGCGCAGCTCCTCGGCGGCGAGGTACATCTCCTCCTCGAGCGTGACGACGAGCTTCTCGAGCTCCTCGCGCGACATCCCCTCGACCTTGGTCGCGCCGCGCCGGCGCCGCGACGACGGCACCGTCGGCGACTCGAGCTGCAGGAGCTCGGCGATGTCGGAGACACCCTTCGCGATCGTCTCCGGGACGATCCCGTGCTCCTCGTTGTACGCGAGCTGGACGGCGCGGCGCCGGTCGGTCTCGTCGAGCGCCTCCTTGATCGCCTCCGTCTGCTTGTCGGCGTACATCAGCACCTTGCCGTGGACGTTCCGCGCTGCGCGGCCGATCGTCTGGATCAGGCTCGTCCGCCCGCGCAGGAAGCCCTCCTTGTCGGCGTCGAGAATCGCGACGAGCGACACCTCCGGCAGGTCGAGCCCCTCGCGCAGGAGGTTGACCCCGACGAGGACGTCGAACTCGCCGAGCCGCAGGTCGCGCACGATCTGGATCCGCTCGAGCGTGTCGATCTCGGAGTGGAGGTATCGCGCCTTGACGCCGGACTCGAGCAGGTAGTCGGTCAGGTCCTCGGCCATCTTCTTCGTCAGCGTCGTGACGAGGACGCGCTCGCCTGCCCGCTCGCGCTCGCGGATCTCGCCCAGCAGGTCGTCGATCTGGTTCTTCGTCGCCCGCAGCTCGACCTCGGGGTCGACGATGCCGGTCGGCCGGATCAGCTGCTCGGCCACCACAGTCGAGTTGCGGAGCTCGAAGGAGCCCGGCGTCGCGGAGACGAACACGAGCTGCGGCACCTTGCGCAGGAACTCGTCGAAGCGGAGCGGCCGGTTGTCGAGCGCCGACGGCAGCCGGAAGCCGAAGTCGACGAGCGTCTGCTTGCGCGACCGGTCGCCCTCGTACATCCCGCCGAGCTGCGGCACCGTCTGGTGCGACTCGTCGACGAAGACGATGAACTCGTCGCCGAAGTAGTCGAGGAGCGTGAACGGATGCGTTCCCGGTGCGCGGCCCTCGAGGATCCGCGAGTAGTTCTCGATCCCGTTGCAGAAGCCGAGCTCCTTGAGCATCTCGAGGTCGTACTCGGTGCGCTGCCGGATCCGGTGCGCCTCGAGCAGCTTCCCCTCCTCCTCGAACATCGCGACCTGCTGCTCGAGCTCGTGCCGGATCTCGTCCACGGCGCGCTCGACGGTCGGCTGCGAGGTGACGTACTCGGTCGCCGGCCAGATCGAGAGGTTGTCGAGCTTTGCGAGCACCTCACCCGTCAGCGGATCGAAGTGCGTCATGCCCTCCACCTCGTCGCCGAAGAAGGAGATGCGGTACGCAGTCTCCTGGTTCGCGGGCTGCACCTCGACGACGTCGCCCTTCACGCGGAAACGGCCGCGGCCGAGCATCGTGTCGTTGCGGACGTACTGCGAGTCGATGAGCTTCCGCAGCAGCAGGTCGCGGTCGTGCTCGGCCCCGACCTCGACGTAGATCATCCGCTCGCGCCACTCCTCCGGCGAGCCGAGGCCGTAGATGCAGGAGACGGAGGCGACCACGACGACGTCGCGGCGCGTGAAGAGCGAGGAGGTTGCGGCGAGCCGCAGGCGCGCGATGTCGTCGTTCCGGGAAGAGTCCTTCTCGATGTAGAGATCCGCCTGAGGCACGTACGCCTCGGGCTGGTAGTAGTCGTAGTAGGAGACGAAGTACTCGACGGCGTTGTGCGGGAAGAACTCCCGGAACTCGTTGCAGAGCTGCGCCGCGAGCGTCTTGTTGTGGGCGATCACGAGGGCCGGGCGGCCGACCTTCTCGATCGTCCAGGCCATCGTCGCCGTCTTGCCGGTGCCGGTCGCGCCGACGAGCGTCTGGAACTGGTCGCCGGCGAGGGTCCCGTCGGCGAGCTTGTCGATCGCCTGCGGCTGGTCGCCGGTCGGACTGTAGGTGGAGGTTGTGCGCAGCTCGGCCACGGGCACAGGGTATCCGTGTCGGACATGCCTCCATACGGCGCGTACGCCGCGATCATGGCGGCCTTCTGCGGCGGGCTCGCCGGCGCCGGTGCGCTGGCGCGCGCGCTCGGGCGAGACCCGCAGGAGCAGTCGGCGCTCGATCTCGTGACGCTCGCCCTCGCCACCTACAAGGCGGCGCGGACACTTTCGCGCGACGAGGTGACGAGCTTCCTCCGCGAGCCGTTCGTCGAGGGACACGCGCACGAGGGCGGCGAGGAGCCCGTCGAGGACGGCGGGATGCGGCAGGCCATCGGCGAGCTCGTGACGTGCAGCCGGTGCGCAGGGACGTGGGTCGCGGCCGGGCTCGGCGCAACTCAGATCGTCGCCCCGCGCTTCGGGCGGCTCCTGTGCTGGACACTCGG
>JAICZB010000166.1 GCA_025933895.1 Thermoleophilia bacterium | reverse complement strand
GGACTCTGGCTGCTCGCCGTGATGCTCGCCGTGGCCGCAGGCGCGCTCGGTGCGACGACCGGCGCCGCGCTCGTCGCCGCGGTGGTGGTTCCGTACGTCGCGCTTCTCGCGGCCGGCCCCCGGCTGGCGCGACGACTCCCGCAGACCGAGTCGCGCTTCCTGCGACGGAGCTTCGGCGAGCCTCACCGGCCGGAGCGCACGCTCCACTCGCGTCGGGAGGCGGCCGGCGTGCTCGCGATCCTGCTCGGCGCGCTCGTGTTGATCGTGGCCGGCAGCGTGGGCGCCGTGCGCGCGGCTACCGATCTCGCGGATGCATGGTCGGTCCCGGAGGAGCTCGTCGGCGTGATCGTGCTCGCGATCCTGACTAGCCTGCCGAACGCCTGGACGGGCGTCCGCTTCGGCCTTCAGCAACGCGGCTCGGCCCTGATGAGCGAGGCGCTCAACTCCAACTCGATCAACATCGTGGCCGGTCTCGCCGTGCCGGCCGCGCTCGGCAGCCTCGGCGCCTTCTCGAGCCTCGCGATCTTCGACCTCGCGTGGCTCCTAGCGATGACCGCGGCAGCGCTCGTCCTCTTCGGGAGGAGGAACGGCGCGGGCCGGGGCGCCGGCACCCTCCTCATCGTCCTCTACGCGGCGTTCCTCGTCGTCCAGATCGTCGCGCGCGTCTAGTCCGCGATCTGCTCGAGCGCGTGCTCCTCGGGCGCGACGACGCGACCGCCCCGCGACCACGAGGCGAGCGCCGCGACGAGGCACGCCGCGATGGCGAAGGCGAACGCCTCGCGCAGGCCGCTGTGGAAGGGCGCCGCGATCAGCTGCGGGAAGAAGCCGCGCCCGCGGATCGCGGCCGCGCTGTGCGGGGGCAGACGCGCAAGGACGTGCGGACCGAGCAGCTTCTGGGCCGGGTTGTAGCCGAGGAAGGCGGCGAAGAGCACCGAGACAGGCGGCAGCCGGCTGACGCGTGTCGCCACCGAGGACGAGACGCCGTGCGCGCGCAGTCCCGCGGCGAGCGAGTGCGGCAGCGTCGCGGACAGCCCCACGATCATGAGCGTGAAGAAGATCCCGATCGAGAGCACCTGCGCGGAGTTCTGGAACGTCTGGTTCATGCCGCCGCCCGCGCCCCGGTGCTGCGCCGGCAGGCTGTTCATCACGCCCGCGCGGTTCGGCGAGGCGAAGGCGCCCATCGAGAGCCCCATCAGCAGCAGGACCGCAGCGAATTCGGCGTACGAGAAGTCGACCGGCAGCATCTCGAGCAGAAAGAAACTGAGTGCCGAGGCGAGCATCCCGCCGGTCGCGAACGGCCGCGACCCGTAGCGGTCGGAGAAGATCCCCGACACCGGACCGGCGAGGAGGAAGCCGACCGTCAGCGGCAGCATCCGGATCCCCGCCCAGAGCGGTGTCGAGGCGAAGTCGACACCGTGCTGCGGCAGCCAGATCCCCTGCAGCCAGATGATCAGCATGAACATCAGGCCGCCGCGCGAGACGGCCGAGAGGAAGCTCGAGAGGACGCCGAAGGTGAACGCGCGGATCCGGAAGAGGCCGAGCCGGAACATCGGTGCCGGCGAGCGCAACTCCACGACCGTGAACAGGACGAGCAGCGCCGCGCCCGCGGCGAGGCAGGCGTCGACGAACGGCGACGTCCAGCCCATGGGATGGCTCCCGTAGGGCCGGATCCCGTACGTGATCCCGACCATCACGAGCACCAGGCCGGCGGCGAAGGTCAGGTTCCCCGGCCAGTCGACCGGCTCGCGCATGCGCACGCCGATCTCCCGCAGGCTCCGGTACGACCAGATCGTCCCGGCGATTCCGGTCGGCACCGAGACGAGGAACACGAGCCGCCACGAGATCGGCGCGAGCACGCCGCCGAGGACGAGGCCGATGAACATGCCGCTGATCCCGACGACGTTGTTGATCCCGAGCGCGAGCCCACGCTGGTTGGCCGGGAACGCGTCGGTGAGGATCGCCACCGAGTTCGCGACGATGAACGCGGCGCCGATCCCCTGCACGATCCGGAACGCGATCAGCCAGTCCGCGCCTGCACGACCGTGAAGCCAGTCGATCGTGAGGAAAAGCGACGCCAGCGTGTAGACGACGAAGCCGACGTTGTACATCCGGACGCGTCCGAACTGGTCGCCGAGCCTGCCGAGGCTGACGACGAGCACGCTCGAGACGACGAGGAAGCCGAGGATCATCCACAGCAGGTAGAAGCTGTTGCCCGGCCGGAGGGGATCGAGGTGGATGCCGCGGAAGATGGCCGGCATCGCGATCAGCACGATCGAGCCGTCGATCGTCGCGAGCAGCACTCCCAGCGTCGTGTTCGAGAGCGCAACCCACTTGTAGTTCGGTGCTCCTCGCTTGACAGGCAACCTGTGCAGGTTACCTGTCTACAATCTCCGCATGGCCCAGCCCTCGGCGCAGGTCGTGAAGGGTGCGAGCGAGCTCCGGCTCGTGCTCGGCCAGCTCGTGAGGAGGCTTCGGGCGGAGTACGCGTTCCCCGTCGCGCAGGCGAGCGTCCTCAGCCGGCTCGACCGCGAGGGCGCGCAGACGACGAGCGCGCTCGCGGCGGCGGAGCGGGTCCGGCCGCAGTCGATGGCCCAGACGCTCGCCGAGCTCGAGACGGCAGGGCTGATCGAGCGACGCCCCGATCCCGGCGACCGGCGGCGGATCCAGATCGAGCTCACCGCGCTCGGGCGCGAGCGGGTGCTCGAGGGACGGGGTCGGCGCGAGGACTGGCTCGCCGCGGCGATCGCGGCCGAGCTGAGCCCGGACGAGCAGCGGGCGCTACTCGCCGCGGTGCCGCTCCTGCAACGGGTGTCAGGACACTGAGAACTCGCATCGAAACGAAGCACGGACTGTGCGACCGCGCTGGTCGGCGCGTGGTCATCCCGAAACGAGTTCTGAGAGGAGAACGACTTGCACATTCGCTGGTACGGCCAGTCCGCGTTCCTGCTCACGGGCGAGCAGCACCGCGTGTTCATCGACCCCTTCGGCGACATGGGTGCCATGTCGCGGCCCGGCTGGAGCTGGCCCTTCGCGCCGATCGAAGGCGTCGAGGCCGACCTGCTGCTCGTCACGCACGACCACCTCGACCACAACGGCGTCGAAGTGGTCGGCGGCGACCCGCTCGTGCTCGCGAAGGCAGGCACGCACGAGTCTCCCCTCGGCGAGGTCGTCGGGATCTCGTCGGAGCACGACGCCGTGGCCGGCACCCAGCGCGGCCCCAACACGATCTTCCGCTTCACGCTCGACGGCACGACGGTGGCGCACTTCGGCGACTTCGGCCAGCCGGCGTTACGGCCGGAGCAGCAGGAGGCTCTCGGCGACGTCGACGTCCTCCTCCTCCCCGTCGGAGGCGGACCGACGATCGCACCCGACGCGGCGGCCGCGCTCGTGCACGAGGTCGAGCCGGTGCTCGTGGTGGCGATGCACTACCGGACGCCGGACGGCCTCGACTTCCTCGACCCGCCGGATGCCTTCCTCGAGGCGATGGGAGCGCGTATCGAGCGGCTCGAGACGAGCGAGGCCGAGGTCGAGTCTCTGCTCGGGAGCCGCGGCGAGCCGGTCGTCGCCCTGCTCGCGCCGCCGCTACCGTAGGGGTAAGCATCCCGTAAATCCCGAAAGCGAGGGCGAAAAAGCCCGGTTACGCTGCCCCGGAGGCTTGGGGGGAAGGGACGTTTGATGTCGCGCGGACGACGGTTCGGCATAGCGCTTGTGGCGGCGGCAGCCGTGAGCGTCGTGCTCGGACTCGCCGGCGCCGCCCAGTCGGCGACGACGACCTTCAACCGCAGCCGGACGATCCAGTTCAACGGCCGACCGACGTTCCCGATCGTCCTCTCGCCGGCCCCCGCAATCGGCTCGAGCACGCCTTGGGGCACGAACGGCCTGGCCGAAACCGTCTCGGCCGGGGTCAACGTATTTCGGAGCGGCAGCGGCGGCATCTACACGGACGCCGACATCCAGACGGCGCTCGCCTGGGACCGCGCCGCGGCGGCTCTTCACGTCTACACCTGGCCGAACCTCGGCGGCTACTCGCTCGCCGTTCCCGGCTCGACGGAGGATTCCGGCCTGGCGCACGTGGTCGACACACTGACGAACGACCCGAGCGGCAGCGCGATCGCGATGTGGAAGGGCCGCGACGAGCCGTGGTGGGGCAACGTCCTTCCCGAACAACTCGAGTTCGCCTACTGCCGGGTCACCTCGCGCGGAGACCCCTCGTGGTGCGGAGGCGAGCTCCCTCTCGACCCGAGCCGGCTCTGGGTGACCATCGAGGCGCCCCGCGGCACCGCCGCCGAGCTCGCGCCGTACTCGAGCGTCACGGACATCCACGGCGTCGACATCTATCCGGTGAGGCTCAGTCGTCCGGAACCGACCCTGCAGTCGGTCGGCAAGTGGACGAGAACGCTCGCCACCGCCTCGCCGGCCGCACCCGTCTGGACGACGATCCAGATCTGCGCGAGCGGCAGCTTCGACAAGACGACGGGCGAATTCGTGCTGCCGACGTTCCAGCAGGAGCGGTTCATGACCTACGACGCGATCCTGAACGGCGCTCGGGCGCTCACCTTCTTCGGGGGCAACCAGGCGGGCTGCTTCAGCGGGACCGACGCCCAGTACGGCTGGAACTGGACGTTCTGGCAGAGCGTTCTCAAGCCGCTGCTCGAGGAGATCTCGGCCACGAGCCCGCTCGCGCCTGCTCTCGTCAACGGCGCCGAGACCCCGCTCATCACGACGGGCGGCAAGGACACCGAGACGGCGCTGCGAGAGGGCACCTCGGTCGACGACCTCTGGCTGATCGCCGCCCGCAGCGGCGCCGGCACGAGGACGGTGACGTTCAAGGGCCTGCCGCGCTGGGTGCATCGCGGAAGCGTCTACACGGAGGACCGCACGGTGACCGCTTCGGCCGGCTCCTTCCGCGACCGCTTCAACCAGTGGGACGTCCACGTCTATCACTTCGTCGAGCCTCTCATCCTGCGCAAGCCGGCACCCACCAGGGCGACGGTCGGCTCGCGCATCACCCTGAAGGGCAGGGGGCTCGCCGCCGCGCACTCGGTCACCTTCGGCGGGGTCGACGCCCGCTTCAAGATCGTCTCCGACGGGAGGCTCGTGGCGAAGGTTCCCCGCCGGGCCACGACCGGGCCGATCGTCGTGACCTCCCCGCTCAAGCAGGTCCGGAGCAGGGCCTTGTTCCGGATCGTCCCGAGTGCGGCGAAGGCGCCGCGGGTCAGCGGTGTGCCGCGTCTCGGACACCGCCTGAAGGCGACGACGGGCACCTGGTACGGCGACCCGCCGACGAGCTACACGTTCGCCTGGCTGGGATGCAACGCGCACGGCCGCGCCTGCAAGCCGGTGCCCGGTGCGACGAGGCGAACGCTCTCGCTCGGGCCGAAGCGCCTCGGCGAGCGGTACCGCGTGGTCGTCACCGCGCGCGCCCGCGGCGGCACCGGAAGCGCCCGCTCGAAGGCGAGCGCGGTCGTCAAGGGCTAGCGCCGGGCGCTGCGGCTACTTCTTGATGACCTTGCCGGAAGGCGACAGGACGTACCAGAGGCCGCCGTTGAGCTTGATCCCCTGGCCAGTCGCCTGGCCGGCCCTGTGGTCGGCGATGTACGTGTACAGCGGCCACCGGTTGTAGGTCACGACGCGCCCGCCGGCCGGGTTCTTGTCGGTGCCGAGGAGCTTCTGCCTCGCCGCGCCGCCCGCCCTCGGCCGCTGTCCCTTCTTGATCTTCAGCGGGGGCCAGACCTTCGCGCAGGTGCCCTTGCAGGTGACTCTCTTCCGGTGGTCGGGGACGAACATGTAGAGCGTGCGGCCGCGGCTGTTCACGAGGACGACCCCGAGCTTCTTGATCTTCCGCGTCATCACGGTCGCCGACTTCGTGACGTGACGCGCGCCGGCGACGCCCGACTTCGCGCTCGACGAACCGCCGCAGCCCGCGGCTAGGACGGCGACCACGGCCGTGAGAGCTGCGAAGCCACCAATCCGGAGTGCGGTCCGCGATCCAGCCACTGCGTTCACTCTAGCCACGGAACGAAGAAAGCGGCGGAACTAGCCGCCGCTTTCCAAAACTCCGC
>JAICZB010000058.1 GCA_025933895.1 Thermoleophilia bacterium | reverse complement strand
GCGATCTGCGGGATGCCCTGCGCGGACATCTGCGCCTGGTTGTAGAAGATCCGGCCGAAGTGCTCGCGGTCGGGGAAGACCTCGGCCTGGAGCGGGAGGAACGCTCCGCCCGAGTCGACGAGGTAGATGCACGGGAGCCGGTTCTGCTCCGCAACCTCCTGCGCGCGCAGGTGCTTCTTCACGGTGAGCGGGAAGTACGAGCCGCCCTTCACCGTCGCATCGTTCGCGACGATCACGCACTCGCGGCCCTCGACGACCCCGATCCCGGTGACGATCCCGGCGCCCGGCGCGTCTCCGCCGTACATGTCCCACGCGGCGAGCGCGTTCAGCTCGAGGAAGGCGGTGCCGGGATCGACGAGCCGATCGACCCGCTCCCGCGCGGGGAGCTTGCCGCGCGACCGATGCCGGTCCGTCGCCTTCTCGCCGCCGCCGCGCGCGACCTGGCTCGACCGCTCCCGCGCCTCGGCAACGAGCTCCTCCATCCGGCCGCGCCGGCGCGCGAACTCGTCGGCGTCGCGGTCGAGCTGGGAGGTGAGGACCGCCACGGCCGGAGCCTAACCGCGCCGCGGCTCCGGGCAGGCATTGACACAGACGCAACGAACCGTAGAGTCGCCCGAACGGAATCCACCCTTTAGGAGGGACCGATGGACGGCGACGCGGCGAGTGCGGTTGGGGTCGGTTCGAACGAGGATGCGCGGCTCGAGAGCCTGGGCTACAAGCCCCAGCTCAACCGCGTGCTGGGGCTGTTCTCGAACTTCGCGGTTGCGTTCACGTACCTGTCGCCGATGGTCGGCATCTACTCGCTCTTCGTGCTCGGCTTCGGCATGGCCGGCCCCGCGTACATCTGGCTGACCTTCGTCCCCCTCGTCGGGATGCTGTTCGTGGCGCTCGTCTTCGGCGAGCTCGCGAGCCACTATCCGGTTGCCGGAGCGCTCTTCCAGTACAGCAAGTTCTCGGTCGGCCCCCGGTACGGCTGGTTCGTGGGCTGGTTCTACGGTTTCGCGCTGCTGATCACCGTCGCGGCCGTCGACACGGGAGTCGTCGGCTACGTCACGGCGCTCACCCACAACTGGTTCGGCTGGAACCTCGATCCGGGAGGCCACGGGACCATCCTCGTGATCACGCTCATCCTGCTCGCGATCCAGTCGATCGTGAACATCACCGGGGCTCGGATCATGGCCGACGTCGCGAAGTTCGGCGTCTACGTCGAGATTGTCGGCACGCTCGGGATCGCGATCATCCTCGCGATCCACGGTTTCCACCACGGGCTCGGCTTCCTCTTCTCGAGCCAGGGCGCGCAGCACCACGCCACCAACGCGTTCGCCTTCGACTTCCACGGGAGCTGGCTCGCGGCCGGGCTCATCGCCGTGCTCGCGCCGGTCTACATCTTCTACGGCTTCGAGTCGGCCGGAGACATCGCCGAGGAGACGAAGGACGCCGGACGGCAGATTCCCAAGGCGATGCGCCACGCGCTCATCTGGGGCGGGATCGGCTCGTTCATCCTCACCGCCGGCCTCCTGCTCGCGACGGCCAAGCACAATCCGGTCGGCGCCGCTGTCGCCGGCGGGGTCCCGTCGATCCTCGCCCAGCTGCCGAGCTGGTTGCAGGACTGCCTGCTGCTCCTGATCATCTTCGCCTTCTTCTCGTGCGGCTCGTCCATCCAGGGAGCAGGCAGCCGGCTCGCGTTCTCCTACGCACGGGACGGAGCGCTGCCGGGTTCGGGCTGGATCTCACGCGTGAATCAGCGCTTCAAGACGCCGGTCAACGCGCTGCTCATGGGAGCCGTCATCACGGTGCTCTTCGTCGTGCTCGTCTACATCAACCCGGGGAGCAACTACCACATCTGGTTCGTGACCTATCCGGCGCACGTGAACGCGCTCGTCGCCCTCGTCTCGTTCGGCGTCAGCGGCATCTACCTGTCGTTCCTCCTGACGGTGATCGGGGCGATCATCGCCCGGGCACGAGGTTGGCAGCCCGAGGGGTCGTTCCAGCTCGGGAAGTGGGGCTGGCCGGTGTTGCTCATCGCGGCGGGGTACCTCGGCGCGATGTTCGTGAACGTCGTCTATCCGTCGGGGCTCTCGAGCGCCCGAGGGCTCTTCAACCTCGACTGGATCACCCTCTTCATCATCTTCCTCATCGCAGTGGTCGGCGCCGTGTATCTGCTGATCGGACGGCCCGACCGCAACGTCGAGCGGCGGCTCGAGCGCGGCGGCGAGGCGCCCGAATCGCCGCCCATCACCGCGGCCTGACCTGAAGCGGCGGGGCGTCGCCGTCGGCGACGCCCCGTACGCTTGTTCGCGTGATCGTCGCGCATCTCGACCTCGACGCGTTCTACGCGGCCGTCGAGGAGCTGGAGAACCCCGAGCTCCGCTCGCAACCGCTCGTCGTGGGCGGCGACCCGCGAGGACGCGGCGTCGTCGCGACCGCGAACTACGTCGCGCGCCGCTTCGGAATCCACTCCGCGATGAGCTGCGCCGAGGCGCTCCGCCGCTGCCCGCGGGCCGTGTTCGTCCGTCCGCGGCACTCGCTCTACCGCGAGCACTCCCGCGGCGTCTGGAAGACGGTGCGCGGCATCGTCCCGACCGTCGAGCAGACCGGGATCGACGAGGGCTATCTCGACGTCGGCGAGGTAGCGGACGATTTCCTGGCGGCGCGGGTCGTCGCCGAGGCTGTGCAGACCGCCGTGCGCGCGGCGGCGAGCCTCACGTGCTCGCTCGGCGTCGCGCCGTGCAAGGTCGTCGCCAAGGTCGCGAGCGACGCGCGCAAGCCGGGCGGTCTCGTCGTCGTTCCGCCGGGCCGGGAGGCTTCGTTCCTTGCGCCGCTCGCCGTGCGCCGGCTGCCGGGCGTCGGTCCGAAGGCCGAGGAGCGGCTACGGGCCGCCGGCATCGAGACGATCGGGGATCTCGCTGCGTTGACGGACGACGATCTGCGCCGGCTCCTCCCGGGGAGCGTCGGCACGATGCTCCGCGACCGGGCACGAGGCGTCGACCCGCGCGAGCTCGAGCTCGACACGGAACGGATCTCGATCAGCGTCGAGAACACCTTCGAGCGGGACATCTCCGACCGCGAGCGTCTCCATGACGAGCTGCGCGGGATGGCGACGGAGGTCGCCGAGGCGCTGCAGCGGCGCGGCCAGGTCGCGCGGACGGTGACGACGAAGCTCCGCTACGCCGACTTCTCGATCCGCAGCCGCTCGACCTCGCTCGACGCCGGAATCGACGCGGCGGACACGATCGGCGACCTCGCATGCCGGCAGCTCGACCGCGGGCTGCGAGACCGCCCGGGCGCGCTGAGGCTGGTCGGCGTGGGCGTCTCCGGCCTCGCCGACTTCCGCCAGCTGGCGCTGGAGACCGTTTGAGGTCGGAGCGCACCGGGCCGGCGGGTCGCAACGATCGACCCGCCGGCCGGATGCATCAAGGGTGTACTACTGGCCGCAGGTGGGGTTCTGGGGCACGATCGGTGACGGCCCCGTGAGGACGTCTTCGTTCGGATAGCTGTACGCCCCATCGATTGCATCCGAGGGCGGCTGCTGGAACTCGAACCACTGGAGCAGCGCCTCGTTCTGGGGGTGGTACGTGAACCCGTGCATCGTCATCGGGAAGGTTGCGTCCCCGAGACCCTCGATCACGTCGCCGGTCTCCCGGTTGTTCTGGCAGACACCGTTCGGAGCCAGCCACCACGGCGTCTGGTTGTCTCCGGCGAGGCCGACGAACGGATCGTTGTACGTCTCTGCGATCTCGTGGCTGAGCGCCGTGATGTCCGTGAACGCGTCCCCGAAGAGCCCCGGGCTGATCCAGCTCTCGTAGTCCATCGTGTACGTGCGGAGGAGGTTCCCGTTGCTGGCATCGCCCGGCTCGAGGTCCAGGGTGTGGAAGCCGAGGATGCAGCAATTGACCGGTGTGCCCACGTAGAGGAACACGTTGTCGAACAGGAACGTCGAGAGGTCCTTCGTCGTGATGTCGCCGTTGAGCTCCGCCTGCCCGAGAACCGTGGAGTTGTCGACCGGGGCGGTCGGCGGGAACATCCCGTTGAAGAACGCGCTCTCATCGACGAGCGTGGCGGCAACCGACCCGTCGGTGTTGAGCGCGACGAGCCAGGATCCCCACGGCACGTTGAGGGTCAGAGGGGCCTTGACCGACGGTGCCAACTCCGTGTGCCAGTTCCTCGACTCCCGTCCGAAGTACTCGGCGCGCTGCACTGCGTCGGTGAACTGGGTCGGGATCGGGCTGCTCGAATACCTCGCCCGTTGGAACACCGGCGAGTGCAGCTCCGGCTGCACATCCTTCATCGGGTCGATGAGGTAGGCCTGGCTGCCGTCGGCGTTCTTCAGCGAGACGAACACCGGCACGATCGGCGCGTTGATGTTCGTCGTGCCGTTCGTCGTCGGCGGAGTTCCGAGCGTATCCCAGTAGCTGAATCCGGGGGCGTTCGGAGCCGCCTCGGTCCAGTTCAGAATTCCGTCGACGCCCTGGATACCGCTGTTGCTGGTCGAGGAGCTCTTCTTCCCGTGGGACAAGAGACCCTTGCCGACGCCGGCACCCTGGGGGGCGACCGATGGGAACATCGGCTGCGCGCCCTTCAGGAAGCTCGGCGAGAGGCGGTGGCTCGCGGCCGACGGCCCCGACTTGGCGGACGCCGCCGCCGCCGGAACCCCGGCCAGAATCACGAGAGCGAAGACCGCAGCGGCGCGTGGCCACAAACGGTGCTGCTTCATCACCCTACCCCCTTCGAAAATGAACATGGCACGACCGCCGGCTACGCTCGACGACCGCCTTCTTGCGCGATATGTAACGCCTTCCGGTCGGGATTGCAAGCGGCAAGAGATCCACCCTCACCCATCCCGTTGTTCGTCCTACGTCGCGGCTGCAGCCGCGTGCTCGCGCTCGCGCAGCTCGATCCGGCGGATCTTGCCGGTCAGCGTCTTCGGCAGGTCGTCGACGAACTCGACTCGCCGCGGATACGCGTACTGCGACAGGCGCGTCCGCACGAAGTCGGAGATCTCGCGCGCGAGCTCGTCGCTCGGCTCATGGCCGGCGGCAAGGACGATGAACGCCTTGACGACTTCGCCACGGCGCTCGTCCGGTGAGGCGACCGCGGCTGCTTCGCGGACGGCCGGATGCTCGATGCAGGCCGACTCGACCTCGAACGGCCCGATGCGGTAGCCGGCGGAGATGATCACGTCGTCGCTGCGTCCGGCGTACCACACGTAGCCGTCCTCGTCCATGACGGCCGCGTCCTTGCTGTGGAACCACTCGCCGCCGAACGTCTCGCGCGCCGCCTCCTCGTTCCGCCAGTAGCCGAGCGGGTAGTGCGGGTTCGACCGCGCGCGGAGGCAGATCTCGCCGCGCTCGCCGGGCGGCAGCTCCTGCTCGTCCTCGTCGAGGATGCGAACGTCCCAGCCCGGCATCGGCCGCCCCATCGAGCCTTCGCGGACCTCCATCCACGGGTAGTTCGCGACGAGCGGGTACGACTCGGTCAGCCCGTAGTAGTCGAGGACGGTCACGCCGTACTGCTCGCGGAACCAGCGGATCGCCTCGGGGTTGAGCGGCTCTCCGGCCGAGCAGACGCGGCGGAACGAGCACGGATGGCGCGTCCCGGCGTCGCCGATCGCCATCATCGAGCGCATCGCCGTCGGCGTCGTGAAGACGTTCGTCACGCGGTGGCGGGAGAGGAAGTCGAGCTGCCGGTGCGGGTCGAAGCCACCTTCGCGCTGGTAGACGCACTGAACCGCGCCGAGGCGCCACGGCCCGAGCAGCGGCGCGATCCCGGCCGCCCACGCCCACTCGCCCATCCCGTGGAACCGCTCCCCGTCCTCGACCTCGTGGCAGTAGACGAACTCCTCGTGCCCGAGGAGGTAGCGGTGCGCGTGCACGATGCCCTTCGCCAGTCCCGTCGTTCCCGACGTGTAGTAGAGCTGGGCCGGATCGTCCGCGGCCGTTTCGGCCGTCTCGTGCTCGGCGGAGTGCTCGTGGAGCAGGTCGGCCGAGAGTACGAGGACGGGCACGCCGGTCGAGGCGAAGCGCGGCGCGTTCGCCTCGTCGGTGACGAGCAGGGCCGGCTCCGAGTCGCGGAGCCGGTGCGCGATCCCGGCGTCGCCGTAGAGAACCGACATCGAGAGGAGCAGGGCGCCGACCTTCCAGGTGCCGAACATGATCGCCGCCGTCTCCGGCGTCGCAGGCAGCACGACGGCGACACGATCGCCCCGTCCCACGCCGTGCGACTCGAGCAGGTTCGCGGCCCGGTTCGAGAGATCCTGGAGCTCGCCCCACGTCAACTCCCGCTGAACGCCGTCGAAGCGCTCGTGGATCATCGCGAGCTTGTCGCGAGGATGCTTGTCGCAGCAATCCGCGGCGATGTTGTAGCGCTCGGGCACACGCCACGCGTGCGCCTCGCGGATCTCGTCGTAGCGGCTCACGATCGAGCTCGAGTCTGGCGCGAATCGCGCACCGCCGCAAGGGTGTCGACCGGCTGCCAGCAGGGGCGGAGGGACTCGAACCCCCGACCTACGGTTTTGGAGACCGCCGCTCTACCAACTGAGCTACGCCCCTGTGCCGATCGGCCAGTGTACCCGGCGTGTTTTCTTCGGATCACGATGGGAACGCAGGAACCATGAGCGAACTGATGGAAGAGCCGGAAGGCTTCGAGAACGAGTCCGAGGACGAAGAGCTCATGGCTCCGCAGGAGGAGAAGGGCTACGGCGAGGACGAGGGCGAGCGCGAGGAGTCGCTCCCCGAGTAGCAGTACGCTCGGCGCGTGCAGCGGCACGCGCTCGGGATGCTGTTCGCCGTGCTCGCGGCCGCGCTGACGGCCGTCGCGGTCTACGCCTTCGCGGGCGGCGGCAACGCGCGCCGTCTGCTCGTCGGCGCAGCAGCGCTCGCGGTCGCGGGGTGGCTGGCGACGCTTTCGGCGAGCGCCTTCCGCCGCCGCAGGCGGTGATGACACTGAGGAGTCCGCCGGGAAACGCCGTATTCTCTCGGTCGTGACGCGGGCCGACGAGACCCAGCAGCTGTGGCTGGACTTTCGCCGCACGGGCGACCAGAAGATCCGCGATCGCCTCATCCTCACCTACGCGCCGCTCGTGAAGTACGTCGCCGGCCGGCTCGGCTCCGGACTGCCCGCCCACGTCGACGAGGGCGACCTCGTTTCGTACGGGCTCCTCGGCCTGATCGGCGCGATCGAGCGCTACGACCCGGCGCGCGACGTGAAGTTCGAGACGTACGCGATGGCGAGGATCAAGGGGCAGATCATCGACGAGCTGCGGTCGATGGACTGGGTGCCGCGCTCCGTGCGCGCCCGCGCGCGCCACATCGAGCGTGCGATTGGCGAGCTCGAGGCCCGGCTCGGCCGAGCGCCGACGGACGAGGAGATCTCGAAGAAGCTCGGGATCACCGAGGAAGAGCTCGAGGAGAGCCTCGGCGAGATCGCCCGCTCCTCGATCGCCGCACTGGACGAGCTCTGGACCGTCTCGGGCTCGAGCGGCGGCGACGCAGTGGCACTGATCGACACGATCGAGGACGAGAGCGCTCCCGACCCCCAGGGCACGCTCTCGGTGACCGAGCAGAAGGAGGCGCTCGCCGACGCGATCGCCCGGCTCCCCGAGCGCGAGAAGCTCGTCGTCACCCTCTACTACTACGAGGAGCTGACCCTCCGCGAGATCGGCGAGGTGCTCGGGGTCACCGAGTCGCGTGTCTCGCAGCTCCACACGAAGGCGATCCTCCGGCTCAAGGCGCACATCGCCTCGGCCGGCGCAGCCGCCGCGATCTAGGAGCTGTGTCGCCGCGAAACGCGGCGATACGATGCGGCTCGAAGCGACCGAGGAGGACACGTCCCCGATGCCTGCCACCGAGCCCACGAAGATCCGCAACATCGCCGTCGCCGGCCACCGCGGCGTCGGGAAGACGTCCCTGGTCGAGGCGCTGCTCTTCGAGTCCGGAAAGACGAACCGGCTCGGCAGCTTGGAGCAGGGGACGACGGTCTCGGACTGGGACGAGCACGAGCACCGGCGCGCGATGTCCCTCTCGGGCTCGCTCTGCCACCTCGAGTGGAAGGACCGCAAGATCAATCTCGTCGACACGCCCGGCGACGCGGGCTTCCAGGCGGACACGTTCGCCGGGCTGCGCGTCGTCGAGGGAGTCCTCGTCGTGCTCAGCGCCGTGATGGGCGTCGAGGTCAACACCTCCCGAATCTGGAAGCGCGCCGACCAGCAGGAGCTCTCCCGCGTCCTCTTCGTCAACATGCTCGACCGCGAGCGCGCCGACTTCTTCCGCGTGCTCGAGGCGGCCCGCCAGCAGCTCTCCGACCGCTGCGTCGCGATCCAGCTACCGATCGGCAGCGAGCACGAGCTGACGGGAATCGTCGACCTCCTCCACATGTGCGCGTACATGGATCCCTCCGGTGGGCGAGAGGGCGGGCCGCAGCCGATCCCCGACTCGATGGGCGACCTCGTGCAGGAGTACCGCGAGAAGCTGCTCGACGCCGTGGTCGAGACCGACGAGGCGCTGATGGAGCGCTACCTCGAGGGGGAGGAGCTCGACGCAGGTGCCGTGGCGGACGCGCTCAAGCAGGCGGTGACACGCGACGAGCTCTATCCGGTCGCGTGCGGCGTCGCGACGAAGAACCTCGGCACGACGGCACTCCTCGACCTGCTCGTCGAGGGCGTGCCGTCGCCGGCGAAGAAGGGGACGACGATCGAGTTCGGCGATGCGAAGCAGGCCGTCTTCATCTTCAAGACGATCGCCGACCCGTTCACCGGCCGCATCAGCTGCTTCCGCGTTCTCGCGGGCCTGGTCTCGGGCGACACGACGCTCGTCGACCCGCGCACGCACGCGAAGGAGCGACTCGGCCAGGTACTCGCGCTGCAGGGCAAGGACTCCGAGACGGTCGACGCGCTCGGGATCGGCGACCTCGGCGCGGTGGCGAAGCTCAAGGACGTCGTCACCGGCGACGTGCTCGTCGACCACGAGGTCGCCGTCGAGCCGCCGCACATCGATTTTCCCGAGCCGGTGATGAGCTTCGCCGTCACGCCCAAGGCGAAGGGCGACGAGGAGAAGATGGCGACAGGCCTCCGACGCCTCAGCGAGGAGGATCCGACGCTGGTCCTCCGCCGCGATCCGCAGACCGGCGAGCAGCTCCTCTCGGGCCTCTCGCAGATGCAGGTCGAGGTCGCGGTCGACCGGCTGAACACGCGCTTCCACGTCGACGTCGAGCTCCACCCGCCGCGCGTGCCGTACAAGGAGACGATCCGCAAAGAGGCCCGCGCCCGGCATCGCTACAAGAAGCAGACGGGCGGCCGCGGCCAGTTCGGCGACTGCGCGATCGTGCTCGAGCCGCTGCCGGCCGAGGACGGCGAGCTCGGCTACGAGTTCGTCGACAAGATCGTCGGCGGGGTGATCTCACAGAGCTACCGGCCCGCCGTCGACAAGGGCGTGCGCGAGGCGATGGAGCACGGGGAGCTCGCAGGCGCACCCGTCCAGGGAGTGCGCGTGCTGCTCGTCGACGGGATGGAGCACAACGTCGACTCCTCCGAGATGGCCTTCAAGATCGCCGGATCGATGGCCTTCAAGGAGGCGTACCAGAACGCGGATCCCGTTCTCCTGGAGCCGATCATGCAGCTCGAGGTGACGGTGCCGGACGACACCGTGGGAGCCGTGAACGGCGACCTGAACTCGCGGCGTGGACGCCTGCAGGGCATGGAGCCCGCCGGCGGCATGACGACCATCCAGGCCGAGGTGCCGATGGCGGAGATCCTCACGTACTCGCAGGCGCTGACCTCGGTGACCGGCGGGCGCGGCGACTACTCGATGCACTTCCTCCGCTACGAGGAAGTGCCGACGCACGTCGCGCAGAAGATCATCGAGCAGACGAAGAAGGAACGAGAGACCGCGAACGCCTAAGCGCCTGCGCTGCAGGTCCGCACGTCCGAACGGGACGTGTCCCGGTGCCAGGCACCGGTACACGTCCGAAGCCGACCCGCCGACGAGGTTCTCGCTGCAAAGAGCTCCTTTGACCTGATGCACGTCCCTTCGAGCCACGTCCCGGTGCCTGGCACCTGGACGTGGCCCTTCGGGACGCCTCACGCTTGCTGCTGTGGCGCGGCCTCGTCGGGGTCGCGCAGGTGCGCGAGGACGTCTGAGACGTCGGCGAGCTGCTCTTCGAGGTCGCGCTGGAATCCCTCCAGCCGCTCGATCAGCTCCGCGCGACTCGGGAAGCCGCCGCGAAAGAACATCCGGGGTCCGCGTCCCGAGCCACGATGACGGTGGTGATGCATGTTCACCTCCTCTCCTCGTACCGTGCGAGAAAGCGGGCGGTTCGCTCCTGGGAGCGGCGCAGCGCCTCGGCCCAGTGGTCGAGAAGGCGCTCGCCCGCGGGCGTGATGGCGTAGCGGCGTTTCGCGGGGCCCGGGGAGGAGGCGTCCCATTCCGAGGAGACGAGCTCCTCCTCCTCGAGCGCGCGCAAGAGCCGGTAGAGGTTTCCCATCTCGACGCGCGCCTCGCCCGTGAGCTCCGGGAGCCGCTCCAGCAGGTCGTAGCCGTGGGCCGGATGCTCGCGCAGAAG
>JAICZB010000046.1 GCA_025933895.1 Thermoleophilia bacterium | reverse complement strand
GAATTGCTGAGCGCCGAGACGATCCGGGACCAGGTCCTCATGCACCTGTCGAACGGGTTCAACGGGCCGTCGATCACCGGGGCGTGGCTCGCGTACGTGCTGGCCACACACCCCGACGTGGAGGAGAAGGTGATCGCCGAGATCGACTCGATCACCGGCGGCGATCCGGACTACGACCTGCGATACGACGACCTCATGGCCCTGACCTACACGACCCAGGTGATCAAGGAGACGCTGCGGGTCTATCCGCCGATGCCGGTCACGATCCGGCGCAGTCTCAAAGACGGGCTCCTCGGACGCTATCGAATCCGCAAGGGCGACATCGTCCTCGTCGGAACGCTGGCGGCGCAGCGTGACCCTCGTTACTGGGGACCGGACGCCGACGAGTTCGATCCCGAGCAGTTTTCCATGGAGAGGGTGGTCGACCGCCCCCGCCACGCCTTCATCCCGTTCTCGGTAGGCAAGCGGCAGTGCATGGCGCAAGAGGTCACGTTCATGATGCTCCGCGTCGTCCTGTTCGAGATCTACAAGCGGTACCGGCTGCGGCTTGCACCGGGCGCGACGGTGGCGAAGAACACGGTGGTGACCACCAAGCCTGCGTCGGTGCCCATCGTTCGCGTCCCGCGCGAGCCCGGGGTTCGCTGCGTGGTGCCTGTCGCGCCGCGCGAGCGTGAGGCCGCTCCATCACTGGCTCTGGCACGAGATTGGGGCGAGCCGACGGAAATTCCGGAGTCGAGCGCCTACCGCGGCCTCGTCATCGCCTATGGCAGCAACTTCGGGGCGTGCAAGGAGCTCGCGGAGCGCTTCGCCGAGCGGAGCCGCTTCCACGGCTACGCGGACGAGGTGATGACGCTCAACGAGCTCGCCGCGTCGCCGCGCCGCAGCGATCCCTGGCTGCTCGTCGTCATGACGTCGACGTATACCTCGAACCCGCCCTCGAACGCGGCCGCGTTCAAGTCGTGGCTCGAGCGCGAAGAGCCTGGGTCCGACATGTGGCGGAACTGCAGGTACGCCGTGTGGGGGCTGGGCAACAGCCAGTGGAACGCGTTCCTCGCGTTCCCGCGCCACGTGCATTCGAGGTTGTCCGAGCTGGGGGCGGACCCTGTCGCGGACTTCTCCTACGGCGATGTCGGCTCGACGGTGTGGGAAGGGTTGCACGCCGATTGGAACGACGCCGTCTGGCCGGTGCTGCTCGAGCTCTCGGACGCCCGAAAGACCGAAGCGGCGGCTTCCCGCGTCGCGGCCGAAGATGCGGCCGCCGAGCGGCTGAGCGGCGCCGACTCGAACACCGCGATGGCCATGTCGCTCGGCGGCGGTGCCGGGGACAACACCCCGCGAGTCCTGCTCGTGCCGAAGATCGCCACGAACGCTGTCGGCGCCGACACGTTGCGAGTGCGTGCGCGTGTCTGCCGGGAGCTGCACTCCGAGGAGTCGGCCAAGCGCACGCGGCATCTGGAGATCGGTCTGCCTCCCGGAGTCGAATACACGGCCGGCGATCACCTCGGCCTCTGTCCGAGAAACGACGAGGATCAGGTCGAACGGCTTGCCGCGCGGCTCGGGGCTGCACTCGAAGGGCTGTTCATGGTTCCCAAGACGCTCAACGTGCGCGCGGTTCCCAAGGGGGCAGTGCTGCAGGTCCGGAACGTCCTGACGAGCCTCGTCGACATCGCGGGCAAGCCCACGCTCTCGCTCGTCGAGCTCCTGTGCGAGAAGGCGAACGACCCGGCGGAGCAGGCTCGCCTGGCCGAGATCAAGGCGGTTCTCGAGTCGCCAGACGGGCCGCCGTCTCCCGCGCGCGCCGCGATCGACGCCGGGGCCTACGACGTCGTCCAACTGCTCGACGAGTTTCCCTCCTGCGCGCTCAACATCTTCGAGTTCCTGCAGGTCGCCCAGCCTCTGCGGCCGCGCTACTACTCCCCGAGCTCGAGCCCGCGCGTGCACGGCGACATCGTCCATCTGACCGTCGGCCTCGAAGCCGTGCCCGTGCCGGGGATGCCCGACCGCATCCTGCGCGGCATGAGTGCGCACTACCTCCACGCACTCCGCGAGGGCGACCGGATCGACGTGTTCCTCGAAGGTGCCGACGGGTTCCATCTACAGGAGGACGTGACGAAGCCGATGATCTTCGTCTCCGCCGGTACCGGCTTCGCGCCGATGCGTGCGTTCCTGTGGGAGCGCCTGGCGTTGAAGCGCGACGGGGCGAGCTTGGCGGACGCCGCGCTCTTCAACGGCATTCGCTCGCGCGCGCTCGACTACATCTACCAGGATGAGATCGAGATGTTCGCCGCCGAAGGCGTCCTCGACCATGTGCACCTGGCCACGTCGCGAGAGCAGCCCGGCCGCCGTGACTACGTGCAGGATCGCCTCCGCGAGCAGAGCGCGCTCGTCTGGCGCCTGCTGGAAGCCGGCGGCTATGTGTACGTCTGCGGCTCACAGCCGATGCGCGAGGGTGTGCACGCAGCGTTTGTGGATATCGTCGCCGAGCACGGAGCCGTGCCACGGGAACACGCCGAGGCGTTCCTGGAGAATCTGGAAGTGGCGGAGAAGCGCTATCGCCCCGATCTCTGGGGCTAGCCGGACATGGACGTACTAGCCCTCATCTGCATGGTCGCGGCGTTGGTGATGTTCGCCTTCGCAGCGAGCGGCCGAGAGTTGCGGCACTTCAACGAGATCTCTCTCGGCCTCGTCCTCTTGACCGCGGCGCTGATCTTCCAGTTCACCGCGATCACGCACACGACCATCGGGCGTTAGCGGAACGGCGAAGAATCGCCGCGTCACCCGCCGGCCGCGGGCGTCAAGGTGAGCGCCGCCGTGCCGTCACTGGGCAAGGTCTGGTAGCTGGTCGTGAAGATGCGGGCCAGCGCGCCGACGTGTCCGCTGTCGGGCACCTGCAGCGCAGTGAGCAGGATCTGTTGCGGCTTGAGCGTTCGGGCGAGCTGGAGGTGGAGGTTCGTCTGCACGTCGTTCCGTGTGATGAAGACCGCCCTCGCCGGCGCTTGCGGATCCGAAGTCGGCGGGAGGTACGTGACCACCGCGTTCGTCCCCGGGACGTACCTCAGCGTGTAGAGCGCGAGCTCGAGCGCCTCGCGGCGGAGCAGCGGCTCCGGATTCGCCCCACTCGCGGACGGCGCCGCGCAGTTCTGCTGCGAATCGCTGAAGCCGCACATCTCGTAGCCGACCGTCGAGTCCGGCTGGAAGAACGTGAAGTCGCCCTGCTCGTGCCGGCCCGTCGAGACATCCGGTTGCACGGCGATCAAGCTGACCGGGACCTGGACACTCTGCGGACCGTTGCTCCCCTGGACGACGCCCGGAGCCTGGAGTGGGCCGGGGAACACGGTGACGAGCAGGCTTCCCGGCGCCGCCTTGTACTCAGACGAGACCTTGGTCGCGATCTGGCGCTCCATGTCCAGCGCCGAGCCGGTCGGCACGAACTTGGACCATGGCGGAGAGGGCGGGGCGCCCGGGTGCAGCAGGAGCAGGACGAGCGCGGCGACCCCGGCCACGGCGAGCATGATCAAAACCGTGTACGCGAGAGAGAAGCGGGTGTAGTACGCGGAGGAGTGCGCCCGCTCCGCGCGGGTCGCAGCGGGTTTCTCCACCTCCGCCCGAGCGGCTGGGCCGGCCGCTACATCTTCGGCCACGTCTCCTCCTTTGTGTAGTCCAGCTCCGGCTGCACCAGCTCCTGCGCGTCGAGGAGATCCACCAACTCGTCGCCGTACAGCTCGCGCCTTTCCGCAAGCTGCGTCGCGATCTCCTCGACGGCGGTTCTGTTCGTCGCCACGAGGTTCACGGCGATCACGTACGCCTGCCCGAGGATCTGTGCGGCGACGGCGTTCTTGAAGGGATCGCGGAGGATCGCCGCGATCGGATCCGCGTGGAAGTCGGCGCTGCCGCGGGTGCGGTTCATCAGCGTGCGGCCGATTCGCTCGAATCGCTTCATGATCTGCTCGCGCACCTCGTCGGGATCCTCTCCCTTGGGGACGTTCCCGTTGAGCTCGACGCGGAGCGGCCGCATGCCCGCGGTGCCGACCATCCACGCCGCCGTGTCGGTGGCCGTCTGCAGGTCGCCTCCGACGCCGCCGCTGTTCTCGCCGTAGAAGACGTTCTCGGCCGCCATCGCCCCGAGCACGTGGATGAGCGAGCCCATCTCCTCGTGCTGCCACCGGCTGAAGCGCTCCTCGCGTTCGAATGTCTGGTGGTGGCCGAGCGCTCCGCCGCGCATGCGGGTGGATAGCCGGCTCGACTCCAGGTCGGGGCGGTACACGTGCGCGGTCACGGCATGCCCGGCCTCGTGGATCGCGACTGCGCGCAGCTCGTGCGCGGGGTACGTGACGTTGACCGCCGTGCCCGACTCGATCGTGGTCATCGCCTGCACGAGGTCGGACCAGTCGAACGAGACCTTGCCTTCGTGCTGCGCGTTCGTGAGCGCCATCGAGCAGACCTGGTCGATCATCGCCGGCGAGTAGCCGTTCGTGATCCGCGCGATCTCGTCACGGCGTTTCGGGTCGTCGAGCTCGGGATCGTGCCCCACCTTGGTGAGGTACAGGTCGAAGACGTCCTTCCGGTCATCCTTCGTCGGTGTGCGGAACGAGACGTGACGTCCCATGCGACCCGGCCGGGTGAGGGCGGGATCGAGCCTGTCCAGCGGCACGTTGGTCGCGCCGATGAAGTAGATCTGCTCGGCGCGCGGACGCGCGCGGGGAATCCGCAAGGATCTCTTGCCGAGCCGGCGCGGCACGATGTAGGAGGCGTCGAGCAGCGTGTTGATGCGGTTCGTGAGGACTCGGCGCATGAACGGCGGGCTGTCGATGCCGTCCATCGCCACGAGCAACTGGTTGAGCGCCAGCTGGCCGCCGCCCATGCCCATTCCTCCGAGGAGCCCACCTGGGAACTGGTTCACGATCCGGTCGACGATCGGGTTCGTCCAGCGCGACGGGCCTCGCTGGTCGAACAGCCGCTCGCGCCAGCGCCGCGTCTCGACGATCAGGTCGCCGGACGGGTTCTGTGCCCCCCACGGCCCGTAGAACGAGAAGTCGCTGACGTCGCGCCAGGAGTAGGGATCGGTGGCGGGCGCCATCTGTTGCACCGCCTGGCGTCGCATGCCGACGGCGTCGATCTCGTCGATGAAGACGATGCACTGGCCGCCCCACTTGCGTGCGAGCCTCTTCGCGCGCCGGACGAGAAGGCGCACGATGATCGCGTCGATGCCGATGAAAGTCGCGGCGAAGCCGGACCCGGGCATCGACACGAAGGGCGAGTTGAAGCCGGTCGCGAGCGCCTTCGCCAGCATCGTCTTGCCCGTGCCGGGTGCCCCGAGGAAGAGAAGGCCCCGCTCCCGCTTGCCGCCCGCGCGCTCGAACGCCTCGCCCGACTGCCAGATCGTGACGACCCGGCGTACCTCTTCCTTTGCCTCCGCCTGTCCGCGGACGTCGTCCATCTTCACGCCCCACTCGGCGTCGCCCGGCTCGAAGGACTGCATCTGGGACATGTTCATGAGGAGCAGGGGGCCCATCAGGATCGCGAAGTTCGAGATGAAGAGGAAGAAGACGAAGACGACCTGGATCCAGAGCCCCGAATTGCTGAAGACGTGCGTGATGCCGTGGCCGAGCGAGCCGAACGACCCGGCCCACGAACCGCCGTGGAACAGCCAGATGACCGTGACGAGCAGCAGGAACGAGGCGCCGACCCGGAACCAGAAGTGCCAGAACCAGGCACGCCGCCGTCCCAGCACGTCGTCCTCGCGATGCTGCTCGCTCTCGAGGCCGAACAGGCTCGGCCACGGGATGAACCGCCGGAAGATGAGATCGACGAGACCGCGGAACGCGATCACGATCAACAGGGTCACGACGATCGCCTTCCACAGCGGCCAGTGATCCTGGCGCACGAAGAACGCGACGAGCGCGGGGCTGGTGAGGAGGGCGACGAACGTCGCCGCGCGGGTCAGCTTCCGCCAGCTGGACGCCAGCTCGCGGTGGATCGCGCTCGACGCGAACTCGGCACCGCCTCCGGACTGCAACGGGTTCGGGACGAGGGTCGGCTCGAGGCCCGTCATCGCCTGACGATACGTGACCTCAGCGGCCGCGGATCTCCGCGTAGTGGCAGAAGTCGCATTTGACTACATTCGACGGAGCCGGGGCCGAGAGGTTTGCGCCGGCACGGAATCCGCGGGGCAGTCTTTCAATGCTTCGTACTCGAACGAGCGCTCGACTCTTCGCCTCGAGTTGCCGACAACGGGTTGGTGGCTGCGGCGCCTCTCCTCATCCTGCTTGCGTTTTCTCTTGCGTGGGCGATCACGTTCGCCGCGGTCATCGCCGGGCGCCTGCGGGTCGCTCGCGATCCGGGCCGGCTGCGCGGCGTCCGCCGCGTCACGGCAGCCACGCCTCGCTCGCGGCGCGTGCGGCTCGCGACCGACCGTAGGCGACGGCGGAGGTGGAGCCGGATCGAGGCGCTTCGGCTGATCGCGGAGACGTCGACCCCTCTCCGCGTCGCCGAGCGGCAGGCGCTCGCGGACGCACTGGCCGACCGCAACGAAGACGTGCGCCTCGGTGCGCTCGCCGCCGTCTCGGCACGTGCGGACGAGTTGGCCGCGAAGCTGCTCGTCACTGCTCTCGTCGAATGGCGGACCGGCCGCGCACGGGTCGCGACGGAGCTCCAACGGCAGCCGCGCGAGCACGTCGGCCCGCTCCTCGAGGAGCTGCTCGGCGACGGCCCTCCGGACGTCAAGTTCTGGGCGCTGCAGGTGATCGGGCGCAGCGGCTCGTCGCTGTCGTGGACGGCGATCACGGAGCTGCTGGACGATCCGTCTCCGAACGTTCGGGCGGCGCTCGCCGAAGGTCTGCCGGTGTTCTACCGGCGTCCGGCGATCGCGCTGCGCCGCCTGCTCGCGGACGACGAGTGGTACGTGCGGGTGCATGCGGCGCGAGCGCTCGGCGAGGCCGGGGTGACACGTGCGGCCCCGGCGGTGGCCGAGCTGCTTCGTGACCCCTCGTGGTGGGTGCGCGACGCCGCGGAGAAAGCGCTGGTCGCTCTGGGCAAGGCAGGGGTCCGTGAAGCGCTGCGACTCCTCGACGACGGCGACCCGTTCGCCCGCGACTCCGCGGCGGAGGTTCTGCAGGAGTCGGGGTATCTCGACCGGTGCGTGGTGGCGGCCGCGTCCGGGGACGCAGAGGCGGCGGGCGTGCTCGCGAGGGTACGCGGCGCGGCCGGAGACGCCCTCGTGGAGTCTGCGGTGGCACGCGTGGGACCAGGCGGCGAGACGGTCCGCGACGACGCCGACGACGAGCCCAGGCTGGCGGTCGCGTCGTGACACTCGAGGTGGGGCTGCGCTGGGCGGTCTATGCCTGCTTCGGCTATCTCGCGGTCATCTACACGAGCTACTTCGCGCTCGCCGCAGTCTCCCTCTTCGAGGGCGTCTTCCGTGCCCGGCAGCGCGACGCCGAGGACCTCGCCGGCGCGTTCGACTCGCATTTCACGATCCCCGTCAGCGTCCTCTTCGCGGCCTACAACGAAGAGGTGCCCATCGTGAACGCGGTGCGCTCGGTGCTCGCGAACCAGTATCCCGAGTTCGAGGTGATCGTGGTCAGCGACGGCTCGACTGACAGGACGCTCGATGTCCTCCGGGAGGCGTTTCAGCTCGAGCCGCGCCACATCTTCTACCGCAAACGGTTCGAGACGGAGCCGGTCCGCGGGACCTACCGGAGCGCGACCGACCCGCGGCTGATCGTCGTCGACAAGGAGAACGGCGGCAAGGCCGACTCGCTGAATTGCGCTCTCAACCTCGCCCGCTATCGCTACGTGCTCGCGATCGACGCGGACACCCTCCTCGCACCGGACGCGTTGATGGCCGGGATGCGGCTCGTGCTCCGCGATCCGGGGAACGTGATCGGAGTCACGAGCATCCTCGGTGTCGCGGAGAAGCCGGAGGCGCGGATCGCCGAGCCGCGCGGCGCCCGCTGCGTCGACCGGCGGACCCTGCTCGCGTTCCAGCAGCTCGACTTCGAGCGTTCCTACCTGACCGCTCGGCTCGGTTGGAGTCGCTTCAACTTCATGCTCTGCAACGCCGGCGCGTTCGCGATGTGGCGGCGAGACGTCCTGGAGGAGGTGGGTGGCTTCTCGACCGGCTTCACGTGCGAGGACATCGAGCTCACGTTCCGCGTCCACGAGCACTTCCGCCGCCTCGGCAAGCCGTACCGCATCCTCTCGCTCGGGGAGACGGTCGGAGCAACCGAGGGGCCGACCGGAATCCGCTCGCTGATCCGCCAGCGCGAGCGCTGGCAGCGCGTGATCATGGAGACCGTCTTCGCCTACCGGCGGATGCTCGGTCGTCCCCGCTACGGGACCGTCGGCCTGATCGGGCTCCCCTTCTACGTGCTCAGCGAGATCGTGGCTCCGTTCGTCGAGAGTCTTTCTCTCGTCGTGCTCGTGGTAGCCGTCGCCACGGGTCTGCTCGACCTGCGCGTCTTCGCGCTGACGATCGTGAGTCTCGCGGTCCTGAACGGGATCCTCGCCAACGTCGCGGTGCTCGTCGACGACTACACGAACCGCCTCTACCGGCTGCGCGACCTGCTGCGCCTCTGCCTGCTCGGCCCATTCGAGCTCTTCCTCTACCGCCCGCTCGTCATGCTCGCCCGGGCCCGGGGCGTGGTCGGCTACCTGCGCGGCGACCAGACCTGGAACAAGTTCGAGCGGAACGCGCGCACCGCCACCTAGTCACCCCGGCCTCGGGAGGGCGACGCTACGCGCCGGAGCTCCTCGCCTTCCAGCCGATCATGGCGTCCGCTGCGATCGGCTGCTCCTCCTCTGGATGGGCGGCCCGGTGCTCGCGGAACCAGGCGACGGCCCTGGGAATCCCCTCGGCGAGCGGCGTCTGAGGCTCCCAGTCGAGCAATCTGCGCGCCTTGCCGATGTCCGCGATGTAGCGGGTCACCTCGCCCAGCAACGCAGGCTCGATCGTCAGCTCGGGCTCGACCTCCAACTCGGCGGAAATGAGCTCTGTCAGCCGGATCAGCGTGTTCCCCTCCCCGTACGCGAGGTTGATCGTCTCGTTGCAGACCCGCCGCTCGACGAGTCGCTCGATGCCGTGTGCCATTCCGTCGACGCAATCGTCGACATACGTGAAATCGAGAGTCTTCTCCTCGCCGTAGACGGTGATCGGCTCTCCCCGCGCCAGACGGTGGATGAAGAGCGGAACCACTCGCACCATTCTGTGCAGGTCGTTGTCGTACCGCCCGTAGACGTTCGAGAAGCGAAAGACCAGGTAGGGGAGCTCGTAACAGCGCGCGTACGAGTACACGAACGCTTCACTCGCGATCTTCGATGCCGAGTACGGAGATTCCGTGAAGGCGAAGTCGGCGATCGACTCGTCGTAGCCTTCGAAATGATGAATGTCGCCGTAGACCTCGCGGCTCGAGGAAAAGATGACCGGGAGATCGAGTCCGCGCGCGTACTCGAGCACATTGAATGTCATGACGGCGTTCTCGAGCGCCCGGTGCGGCTCTGCCACGAGTTGGTGGACCCGGGCGTACGCCGCCAGATGGACAACGACGTCCGCGGCCGGGTATTCGACACCTCCGATGCCGCCGCGGTACGCCGGATAGTGCCCCGCGAGATCCTGGAGAAGCGTCGGGAACGCGTCGGTCCAGGGGTTGAGCCTCTTGTCGACACCGAAGACGTCATGGCCGTCGGCGAGGAGGCGCAGCCCCAGGTTGGTTCCGACCTGGCCGCTCGAGCCGGTTATGAGGACGCGCATCGCGACGGGACACTAATCCAGCCACCTGCTGTCCGAGTCGTTCCGCTTGGCTGCGTAGATCGGCCGAGCGGCGTTTGGGCCACGATTGGGCCATTGAAGCGGTGCTTGTCGTCGCCCCTGGCGAGTTCGATCGCCTGCCCGGTCGCCGCCACGGCGATGCCGCGGCCCTGGACTCCGGCTGTGTCGCCGGCGGTCCGTCAAGTATCTCAATCCCCCGTCGGAGCCTCCGACGGGCTCTAACCGTCGACCTTACTTCTTTGCCTTCTTGGCCTGCCGCTTCTCTTTCAGCGTCTTTTGAGCCGGCTTCTTTTCCATGCTCTTCTTCGTGTTCTTGTCCTTGCTCGCCATGTTTCGACCTCCTTGCGGGTGCGAGTGACACTGTCAGCCGTGGCCGAAGACGTCCATCATCCTTCGGGGCTGCCGGACGCATCGTCATTTGCGCGGGTGTCGGTGCGGGTCTCGATCACGTAACCCTCCTCGACCTTTTGGTCAAGGAGCGCGTCGAGCGCGTCCCTTCGCGTGCCCAGGGGATCGACCTCACCCACGAGTGCGAGTATCGCAAGTCAGGCTTCTCCGCCGACACGGAGAGGGGGTGATGGACGCAGTGTCAATGGTCTGCGTCGAACCGCAGCCGCTCGCGATCGTTCTGCGTTACGCAGCCGGGACAGATCTGCTCGTCGGCGAGGGTGACCCAGGTTGTTCGGTCATCCGGGTCTCGAGCTGCGCGGACGCAGCGTGCGCAGAGGAGCGGATGCGGCCAGCCATCGGGCGCGCTGCGGTCGTCGGTCATGGGTGTTGAGTGAGTTGCTGGTCGATCCAGCCGTTCGCTTCTTCGGGCTCGACGTGGCGTGCGTAAGCGATCTCGGTCGAGAGAAGCGAGCGTGCTCTTGTGGCTATTTCGCGTTCCCATAGCGACTGGGGTGGCTTGCCGCCCTTCGATGACCGCGCAGCTTGGCGGCGTGCGCTGTTGCGGATGATGTGGGCGAGCCCGATCGGATCACCGTCGTTCAAGCTCGAGAGGGACTCTCGCTGACGCTTCAGCCATGTGCCGCCGCTGAGGGCTTGATCGGTGCCGAGCGCCTCCTGCACGCGGGAGAGGTCCGACTCGTCAGCCAGGGGTCGCAGGAGTTCGCGTGCGCGCTGTAGCGGGAGTTCGACGCGCAGTCCGCGGGCGAGCGCGAGCACGACTACCTCTTGCTGTTCGCCGTGAATGACTCGGCTTTCTCGGGCCGTCACAGGCCCGGCCCCGTGCGAGCGGTAGACGACGATGTCTCCGACGGCGAGTTTCAGGCCGGGTGTCAAGCGACGCCCACGTGTGCTGCTGCTCGTCTCCGTGCGAGGGCGAGAGTTGCGATCGAGAGTGCGGCGCCGCAGAGGGCGGCGAGGGTGGCGCTGCTGGTGATGAGCAGGCCTGAAGCGAGGGAGAAGTTGATCGCAATGTCCTTGCCGACGCCGAGTGTGAGCAGGATGGCGGCGGTGGCGCCGACGCCGACGACGAGTCCGCCGGCCGTGATCGGAACGACGCCGGCTGCGGCGCTGAGGCAGATCACGCAGAGGGCAATGGTGGGTGAGAAGCGGAGGCCGAGTGCGCTGAGCAGCAGGACGGTTCCGATTGCGCGCGCCGTCCAGCAGGCGAGCAGGTAGAGCGCGGCGACACCGGCGCTGCGGCGCCCGGCGGTTGTCTTGTGTGCGGAGACGTGGCCGGCGACGGTCCCAAGTCGTCGGCTGCGACGGAGAAGTGGCAGGCGGACGAGGCGCGCGCTCGTCAGCAGGAGGATGCAGCAGCCGATGCCGAAGGCGACGACCACGAGGAGCGGTCCGCGGAG
>JAICZB010000135.1 GCA_025933895.1 Thermoleophilia bacterium | reverse complement strand
CCAGTCCGAGCTTGGCGTTAGCGTGCAGATACATCCGCGCCCTCCTTTGAGTGTGAGTCCGGGAAGACCCACAGCCTCAAAGGAGGGCCGGATAGAACCTCAGCCGTTCACAACCTCTGTAGGCATGTCACCTAGTCAGCGGCAGTTGTCTTTGTGGCGGAAGACGATCGCGAGCTCCTCTGGAAGCGGAATGCTCGCGGTCGCCGTTCTCCAGAGGAAGCTGTACCGCACCGGAAAGTGGTAGAGGGTGGTGCTGCCGGTGCCCGGCCAACGGCTGCAGTTGGCGTAGGCACCTTTGAGGACGAGTATGTCTCTCTCGCCTGGCTTCAGGTCGAACGGGTGGAAGCGTGCGAGCGGTCCCACGTCTCCACCGAGGAAGTTCGGCTGATACATCAATAGCCGAGCTTTGAACGGTTCTCCGGGCCAGAGTGGCACACCGAGCACTCTCACCGTGAAGCGGCCGGTGTTCTGGATCTCCAGTCCGAGTTCGAAGGGCCGACCCTGGTGGAAGACCACCGAGGCGCTGTCGCCGGCCGGCGCATCCACAGAGTCGTCGGGTAAGCGGTAGGAGTTTCCGACCGCCACAGGCTGATAGCTGTCGATCCACTCGAGGGCGCCGATCGCGAGCCCGATGATTGTGAGCATGAGGAGGGTCAAGACCAGGTTGCGCGGGCGCCGGGCGCGCAGGAACGCGATGATCCCGCGCCGCCGCTCGAGGCCCGCAGCCGAGCGCAGGTCGGCGGCGTACTCCTCCGGCGTGCCCAGCCGCGCCCTCAGATCCGTGTCGGCCGGCAGCTCGTCGAGGTGGCCGCGGAGCTCCGAGACGAGATCGCGCCGCACCTTCCAAGGTAGGTCCCGGAGTTCAGAGGCCACCATGCTGAGGTAATCCTCGGCGATCACTGCGGTCTCGAGGGGCAGCCTTTGGGGAAAGTGATCGCCAACGGGTCGTCGAGCGGGATCGCCGCCGTCGCTGTTCTCCAGAGGAAGCCGAACCGGATCCCGATGGTCTCCCAGGTGACGCCGACGCCGCCTCCACCGATCCCCGTGGTGCATGCGTAGACGCCTTTGAAGACGAGCCAGCGGAACGACCCGGGCTTCATGTCGAAGGGATGGAAGCGCTCGAGAGGTAGCTCGTCCAAGCGTCCCGTCTGATCCTTGGACATCAGCAGCCGGCCCACGTAGAAGTTCGTCACTGACGTAGGGACGCCGAGCACCCGTACCGTCAAGCGGCCTGTGTTCTGAATGGTGATGCCGTACTCGAACGGGTGGCCCTTCCGGAACACGACCGTCACGCCCGCCTGCCCGATGGACGGCCTCGAGTCGAGCGGTTCTTGGGTCCCCCCGGCGAACGCTAGCGGCTGATAGCTGTCGATCCACGCCACGGCGCCGATCGCGAGACCGATCAGGGTGAGTGCCACGACGGTCAGGACCACGTTGCGGGGCCTGCGGGCCCGCAGGAACGCGATCAGTCCGCGGCGGCGTTCGAGACCTGCGGCGTCGCGCAGCTCGGAAGCGTACTCGTGCGGCCTTCCCAGCTGTGCGCTGAGATCCGTTCCAGCAGGGAGCTCGTCGAGGTGGCCCTGAATCTCCGAGACGAGATCGCGCCGCATCTTCCAGGGGAGATCGCGGAGCTCGAACGCGACCATGCGGACGTAGTCCTCCGCGATCACGGCTGCACCAGCTTCTCGAGCGCGCCGTTGATGCGCGTCCAGCTGTCGGTGCCGGAACGCAGCTGTTCCGTCCCGCTCGGCGTCACGGCGTAGTACTTCCGCGCCGGGCCGTTGTTCGAGGCCGCGAGGCGGGACTCGAGGTGCCCGGCCTGCTCCAGCCGGCGCAGCGTCCCGTACACGGACGCGTCACCGACTCCGTCGAACCCCGCGCCCTCGAGCGTCGAGAGGATCTCGTAGCCGTACGTCTCGCCCCGCGCGATCACGGCCAGCACCGCCAGCTCGAGCACGCCTTTGAGGAGTTGAGCCCGTTCCACACTACTGTGGTTTACACAGTAGTACGGATGACGCGCTAATTACAAGTCGCCGGCTCCGTGACGCGAGGCGATGCACTCGAGCGCCCAGCCGTTGGCGGCGAGGACGATCTGCTCCGCGAGGATCTCCGGCGCGGCCCCGGCGTTTTCCTGCGGCACCTCGACCACGACCTGGTGAACCGAGGCTTCGACCGCGCCGCCGAACTCGTGCCGTTCCTCCGACAGGATCGCGAAGGACGGCAGGAGGTCCCTGAGCGCGACGGCGAGCTCGTCGATCTCGGCGGGCGTCACGTACCTGCCGGCGAAGACGCCGAAGTTGACGCGAATCTCGATACCCGGCTCGTCGTGCTTGCGCACCAGGAGCGAGATGGCGGGCTCGTCGATCAGCGGGCTCATGCCGGACCCTTATCCGGCAGCCCGAACTCCTAACGCGCTACCGCCCGCGCGGCTCCCAGCCGAAGGTGCGAACCGAGAGAACGAGGCCTGCGAGTCCCCACCCGGCGAGTACGGCGAGCGCCTCCGGCTGCGTCCAAAAGCCCTGGCCGTGCAGGTAGACGGCGTTGACGAGCCTGACGAAGTACGTGAGCGGCAGCACGTCGCCGATCGCGCGGAGGACCGCCGGGTAGCCCTTGGTCGGACCGAAGCCGCCGGATAGGAACGCCATCGGCAGGAGCACGAAGTTGACCACCGCCGACGAGCCTTCGGCCGAACGGATCGCCATCGCGGTTGCCGTTCCGAGCGCGGCGAACGCGGCCGAGCCGATCAACAGCGTGGCGACGAGCGAGCCCACGTCGGGTGGAAACGGGGTTCCGAAAAGCACGCGTCCGAGCAGGAAGAGCCCGATCGCCTGGAGCCCGAACACGATCAGCGTCGAGACGAGCAGGGCGACGATGTATGTCGCGGGAGGTAGCGGGGTCGAACGTAGGCGTTTGAGGACTCCGCTCTCGCGCCGGAGCACGAGCTGGATCGCGAGACCGGCGAAAGACGTGTTCGCACAGCCGTAGCCGACCAGCCCGGCGAGGACGGCCCACCTCACCGGGACGTGTTGAAACCTCCCATGGCCTCCGTACAGGGAGCCGAGGAGGACGAGGAGCAGCAGTGGGAAGAGGAAGATGAAGAACGCCGCCTCACGGCTCCGCCAGAAGACGAGCTGCTCGGCGCGGAGCTGGTGGACGAAGAGCCGCCGGACGGGGCGGCGGATCGCGATGCGAACGGCCTCGGCGCTCACGCCTCGACCTCCGCCTCGTCCTCTTCGGCCGTCAGCGTGAGATAGACCTCCTCGAGCGACGGCCGTCGCACCTGCAGGCCTTCGAGCTCCTCGCCGCGCGCGACGGCCGCGGACGTCAGCTCGGCGAGCACGCGGGTGGGCTCGTCCGTCCGGACGACCACGTCCTCGCCGTCCCGGCGGTAGCGGATCTCCGTCTGCAGATCGGTGGTCGTCAGCTCGGCCGGCGTCCCGACCCGGACGATCTGCCCCTCGCGCATGACCGCGACCCGGTCGGCGAGCTGCTCGGCCTCGTCGAGGTAGTGCGTCGTGAGCAGGACGGTCTTGCCGAGCGAGCGCAGCGAGCGGATCATCTCCCACGCCGCGCGGCGAGCCTGCGGATCGAAGCCGGTGGTGGGCTCGTCGAGGAAGACGAGGTCGGGGTCGCCGACGAGCGCGATGCCGAGGTCGAGCCGCCGCTTCTGGCCGCCCGACAGCGACTTCACTCGCGCGTCCGCCTTCGCCTGGAGGCCGACGAGCGCGATCACCTCGTCCACGTCACGCGGCGCGCGGTAGTAGCCGGCGAAGATCGCGTGCGTTTCGCGCACCGTGAGGTTCGGCCACATCTCCGACTGCTGGAGGACGACGCCGATTCGCTCGCGAAAGTCCGGCCCCGGCCGCTCGGGATCGTGACCGAGCACGCGCACCTCGCCGGCGTCGCGCCGGCGGTAGCCTTCGAGGATCTCGACGGTCGTCGTCTTGCCCGCACCGTTGGGCCCGAGCAGCCCGAAGACCTCGCCCTCCTCGATCGAGAAGTCGACCCCCCGGACAGCCTCGAGGTTCCCGTAGGCCTTGCGCAGGCCGCTGACCTCGATTGCAGGCATCGGCGACGAAGGGTAGACGCGGCGTGACGCTTCGAGCCTCGGTGCCGTATCTTCGCCGTGATGAGGCACCTTGCCTCGTATGGGCTGGTCGCCGCGATCGCCTTCGCGGGTGCCGGCTGCGCTGCGTCCCGCGTCCACGTGGTCTCGAGCCGGCCGGCGGCCCATCTGGTGGGTGTCGTCCGGGACCGGGACCACGACAACCACATCGGACCGGGCCCGTTCGTTCTGGGTGGCGGGTGGACCGGCGGCGGTGGCAGCGGGCTCTGGGGCGACGGAGCGAGCGGTCCTGGAGGGACGAGTCTCGGTTGCCTCGACAATCGCCACTACTCCTACGCGTTCGGCGTCAAGAACACCCTGAAGGTCCCGGTCACGCTCACCGCCGCGGTCGGCCCGAACCCGGAGCCGAGGATCGTCGACCGCGTCGCGACCCAGCTGCGGCTCTCACCGCCGGAGCGGCGGCGCCAGAGCACCATCGACAACTTCGGCGGCACGGCCGGCTTCGACCTCGTCTACCACCGCTGGAGCGCAGCGCCGACCAAACCGGTGACGGTCCCGCCCCACCGCCTGGCCACCGTCCAGGTCAACTTCCTCATGCACCACTGTGACGCGCTCGTGCACGGCCGGACGGTCGCGGTCTCCGGCTCGCTCGTCCTCCGATTCCGGGCCTCGGGCAGCGCCGGCCGCCAGAAGCTCACGCTGCCGGAGAACCGGTTCGTCGTCGCCGCCGGGCCGAAGAAGCGGGCGTGCGCTCCGATCTCCGGCTCGGGCAGCCTCGTCGCGGCCGATGTCGGCTGTGCGTTCGCCCGTCACGCTGCGCCTCTCTGTCGCGCGATGAAGAACGGGGGGTGGCTCGGCTGCACGGTGGCGGGCCGGTTCTGGGAGTGCGGCCGGTTCGCCGGGCCGGGATATCCGCTACTCGAGACGTGCTACCTCCCGCACGAGAAGTCGCACTGGTTCAGCGTGGTCTGGATCGGCCCGGGGCTCGGGCTGTGGGGTGGTGTGGAGGACAGGCGCGCGAACCTCGGCTGGAGCCGGATCGAGGCCTGGCACACGACGAACGGCGTCTGCGAGGACCGCCCCGCGGGGGAGCCGCTCGTCTTCGAGAGCAGCTCGTTGCGGGTCCTCCGCAGCCAAGGGGGTGCGCGCGTCGCGGCGGATGCGCGCGTGAAGTTCGTCGTCCGGGACTACCGCGGTACGAGACGTTTCCCGGCCGACCGTTCGACCGGGCACGGTGGCACGCTGGTGGAGGTCCTGGTCCAACAGCACGGCGTCACGAAGGGCACCTACCTCGCGACCGCCGGAAGGCTGACGATCCTGCGCGAGACGAAGGACGTCGTCTCGGGCACGGTCTTCGCGAGCCTCCGCCAGGCCAATGGGAAGAGCCGGGCGAGTCTCAACGGCACGTGGAGCTGCCGCACTACAGTCGGCTGAGTGCCGAGCTTCCGCTACGTCTTCGCGGACGTCTTCACCGACGTTCCGTTCGCGGGCAACCAGCTCGCCGTCTTCACGGATGCGCGAGGGATCCCCGAGGAGCAGCTGCAGCCGCTCGCGCGCGAGATCGACTTCTCCGAGACCGTGTTCGTCTATCCCGCGGAAGGCGACGGGCACGCGCGGATCCGGATCTTCACGCCGACGCTCGAGCTTCCCTTCGCGGGGCATCCCGTGCTCGGAACCGCGTTCGTGCTGGCCGGGCCGCTGCAGCTCGACGAGCTCCATCTCGAGACCGGCGCCGACGTCGTCCCGGTCCGGCTCGAGCGGGACGGATCGCGGATCGTGTTCGGTTGGATGCGGCAGCCCGTGGTCGTTCCGGAGGCGTACGAGCAGGCCGGCGAGCTGCTCGCGCTGCTCGGCGTCGAGCTGAGCGGGCTGCCGGTCGAGCTCTACCGCCAGGGGCCGGGGCACGTCCTCGTCGAGCTCGAGTCCCCCGAGTCCGTCGCGACTCTCAGACCGGACTTCGCCGCATTGCAGGAGCTCTCGCCGTACGGCACCGACTGCTTCGCACGCGACGGCGGCGTGTGGAAGTCGCGAGTCTTCGTCCCCGCGCACGGCGTCGGCGAGGATCCGGCGACCGGCTCGGCCGCGGGGCCGCTCGCGCTCCATCTCGCGCGGCACGGGAGGATTGCCTTCGGCGACGAGATCGAGATCCGTCAGGGAGCGGAGGTCGGCCGGCCGTCGACGCTCCATGCCGTCGCCCGTTCGCCGGAGGAGGTCGAGGTCGGAGGCTCGGCGGTAGTCGTCGCACGCGGGGAGTTCCGGCTGTGAAGCGCGTGGCCGTCATAGGCGGTTCCTGCACGGGGAAGACGACCCTCTCCGGCGAGCTCTCGCGCCGACTCGGCGTGCCTCACGTCGAGCTCGACGCACTCCACCACGAGGCCGGCTGGCAGGAGGCGCCGGCCGAAGTCCTGCAGGCGCGTGTCAATGCCGCGCTCGCAGCGGCGCGCGACGGCTGGGTCGTCGACGGCAACTACCACGGCAAGATCGGCACGTCGGTGCTGGAGCGCGCCGACACCGTGGTCTTCCTCGACCTGCCGTTCGGTCTCACGGTGCGGCGTGTGCTGTGGCGAACGGCGAGCCGCGTGGTCAGCCGTAAGGAGCTGTGGAACGGGAACCGCGAGACGCTAGGGAACGCGCTCT
>JAICZB010000012.1 GCA_025933895.1 Thermoleophilia bacterium | reverse complement strand
GCGAAGATCCGCTCCGCCGGAACCTGGCTTGCGGCGAGGCGGAGGTCGACGGCCTTCGGGAAGGTTGCGTTGCCGGCGAACGACACGTACCAGCCTCGCTCGAATGCGGTGGGAAGCATGTGCGGCGACGAGAAGCAATGGAGGACGACCGTGCCCGTGAAGCCTTCGAGCCCGGCGAGCGTGTCGTCGTCCGCGGCGCGGGTGTGGATCACGGCCGGCTTGCCGAGCTCGGCGGCGAGCTCGAGCTGCCCGGCGAAGAGGCTGCGCTGGTCGTCGCGAGGCGCGTGGTCGCGGTACCAGTCGAGCCCGGTCTCGCCGACCGCCACCGCTTTCGGGTGCGCCAAGAGCTCGCGCAGCTCGGCGAGGTCGTTCTCGCCGGCGGTTCCCGCCTCATGGGGGTGGATGCCGAGGATCGCAAAGACACCGTCATGCTGCTCGGCGAGCGAGAGGGCCCGTCGACAGTCCTCTACATCGGTGCCGACGGTGAGGATGCGCGTAACGCCCGCCTCCGCGGCTCGCTCGATCGCCTCGTCGGCGTCGTCGAGCGCGGTGAGGTGCGCATGCGTGTCGATCACGCAGCAGCTTGCGGCAGCTCGATGCGCGGGAAGAGCGGCCTGGCGGCCTCGATGCCCCCGACTTCCTCAGCGACCCCGTTCCGCACGCGGCCCCACGAGAGATCGTCCGACTGCTGCAGCGCTTCGAGGATCCGGGGCGCGGTCTCCGGCAAGAACGCGGCGAGCGCGACGGCGAGGGCGGTGAGCCCGTCCACGAGGTTGTAGAGAACGCCGTCGAGCCGCGCGTCGTTGGCCGGATCCTTCGCGAGCTGCCAGGGCGCCTCGGCGGTGACGTACTGGTTGAGCGCGCGCACGCCCTCCCAGACGGCGTCGAGCGCACCGGTGACGTCGAAGCGATCGAGGCGCGCCGCGACGTCTGCGCCGAGCGCGCCGAGGTCGAGCGGCGGCTCGGCGTCGCCGCGGCGGAGGCTTCCCTCCCGGTATTGCGCGACCATTGCCGTCGTCCGCGAGAGCAGATTGCCGAGATCGTTGGCGAGCTCGTTCTCGTAGCGCTCACGGATCCCCTCGACGGAGGCGTTGCCGTCGTGGCCGAAGGAGATCGCCCGCGCCATCCAGTAGCGGAGCGCGTCGGCTCCATACACGTCGATCAGGTCGAGCGGGTCGACCGCGTTGCCGGCCGACTTCGAGATCTTGCGGTCGTCGAGCAGCAGGTAGCCGTGCACGAACAACTGCTGCGGCGGCTCGTAACCGGCCGAGAGCAGCATGGCCGGCCAGTACACGCAGTGGAAGCGAAGGATGTCCTTCCCGAGCACGTGGTGGGCCGCCGGCCAGTAGCGGTCGCGGAGGTCCTCGCCCGGGCGCGCGTACGTCAGCGCGCTCACGTAGTTGACGAGCGCATCGGCCCAGACGTACGCGACCTGGCTCTCGTCCCACGGCAGCGGGATGCCCCACGGCTGGCCGGCACGCGAAATGCTGAAGTCGCGCAGCCCGCCGGCGATGAACGAGCGCGCCTCGTTGTAGCGGAAGTCGGGCCGCACGAGATCGGGCCGCTCGTCGTAGAGCGCGAGCAGCCGGTCCTGATAGGCGGAGAGCCGGAAGAAGTAGTTCGTCTCCTCGATCCACTCGGGCGGGACGAGGTGGTCGGGACACAGGCCGTCGGGCGTCAGCTCGTCCTCGGTCTTGAACGCCTCGCAGCCGACGCAGTAGAGGCCCGCGTAGACGTCCTGGTAGACGTCGCCGTTGTCGTAGATCCGCTGCAGGAACTCGCGGACGAAGCGCTTGTGGCCGTCGTCGCTCGTGCGGATGAAGAAGTCGACCTCGGCATTGATCCGCGGCGCCAGCTCGCGCCACGGGACGGCGATTCGGTCGGCGTATTCCTGCGCCTCGAGGCCCTGCTCCTCCGCGACGCGCCAGACCTTCGTCGCGTGCTCGTCGACACCGGTGAGGAAGAAGGTGTCCACGCCGCGCTGCCGCTGGTGGCGGACGAGCATGTCGGCGATAGCGGTGGTGTACGCGTTCCCGAGGGTCGGGGTCGCGTTGACGTAGTAGATCGGCGTGGTGAGGTAGAAGCGCACACGGCCATGATACGAGGGCGCGTGCGGGCGTTTCGCGCGCCGTTAGCTCCTCAGGCGGCTCGCCGGTGTTCGGTTGCCGGCTCGGCCGCCGGCTCCGGAAAGCGGAGCACCTGCATCGTCGCGGTCGAACTCGTCACCGAACGGCTCCGGCGCCGTCGGCCGGCTGCGAGCGCGGCTCCGACAGCGACGAGGGCCGCTGTCCCGTTGAGGAGGAGCGCGAGCGACGCGCCGGCCGGCTGACGCGACGGGCGCTCGGTCTCCAGGACCTCAGCGCTCGGCCCGGGCTCGTGGCCGGCGTCGAGACCGGCCGGCTCGAAAGGAGCCGCCGTCTCGACGACCGGCCGCCGCGAAGAGCTCGCGGGTCTGCTCAGGTGGCGCCGGGGAGTCGCGACGTCCGATACGGGGGCTTGCGATGTCCGAGGCGGCTGAGCATCCGAACGAGACTCGCGTGCACGCTCGTGGTGGTGAACCGAGGCACCGGCCCGGCCAGGGAAAGCGGACGATGCCGGCGTCGTCGCCACGCTCGTAGTCGCGGACCCCGCACCGGTCGGCTCGATCGCAGCCGTGGTCGAAGCTGCGCCGCTCGAGCCGCTCTGGTTCCCACTGCCTTGGTTCCCACTGCCCTGGGTCCCACTGCTCTGGGTCCCTCCATTCTGAGTCCCTCCGCTCTGGTCACCGCTGCTCTCGGTGGCAGGCGGCAGCAAGCCGAGCGGATCCACATAGCCGTTCGGATCGGAGGTCTTGCGAATTCCGAGGTGGACGTACGGGCCGGCGAGCTCCGGCGTCCCGCTAGGCCCGATTGCGCCGATCGAGTCGCCTTCGGAGACCGTCGCCCCCTTGGCGACGAGGAAGGAACCCAGGTGCGTGAGCGTGACGGAATAGCCGTCCGCGGTCTCGATCGTCACCGACTTCCCGTTCGTCGGCACCGTCCCCGCGAAGCTGATCGTTCCGGCCGCAGGAGCCAGGACAGCCTCGCCCGCAGCATCGGCGCCGATGTCGACGCCGCGGTGCTGCCCGGCGGCGTAGGGATCCGACTCGTCGTACGAGAACGGTTGCAACACCGGCCCTGACACCGGCCAGCTCCACGCACTCGCCGCAGGCACCCAGACGAGAAAGACGATCAAAGGAAGGGCGATGCGACGGGTGAGTGTTTTCAGATCGAGCAACAGAATGTGCAGAGAGTAGCGTCCCCTACCGCCGTTGTCAAATCTGCTTACAAAGACAACTTGTACAGCCGGTTTCGCGGCACTCCGACGAGATCCGAGACGATCTGCGCGGCCCGCCGCCGGGGCAGTCCGGCGGCCACGAGCTCGGCGACGGCTGCGAGCGCACGCTCCTCTCCATCGCCCTCGCCGGGCGCTGCGGCCGGCCCGAGGACGAGTGTGATCTCGCCCTTCGGAGGCGCGTCGAACCGCTCCGCCAGCTCGGCCGCCGTCCCACGCGCGACCTCCTCGAAACGCTTGGTGAGCTCGCGACAGACGGCAACCTCGCGCTCCGCGTCGGCGTCGGCGAGCGAGCGCAGCGTCGCCGGCAATCGCTGCGGTGACTCGAAGGCGACCGCCGGCCACGGCCACCCACGCAGCTCGTCCCACAACTCCGAGAGCTTCTTCGCGCCGCGCGGAAGGAAACCGAGGAAGCGGTACTGCACCGCGACGAGCCCCGACGCGACGAGCGCGGTCTCCACCGCCGACGGCCCCGGCAGCACGGTCACGTCTACCCCCGCGTCCAACGCCGCGCCCACGAGTCGAGCCCCGGGGTCCGACACGCCCGGGAGCCCCGCATCGGAGACGAGCGCGATCCGCTCGCCCGCCTCTAGCCGCGGCAGGAGCTCGGCCGTCCGCTTCGCCTCGTTGTGCTCGTGGTACGAGAGGAGGCGGGCTGCGATGCCGTGTCGTTCGAGGAGGACGCGCGTCTGGCGCGTGTCCTCGCACAGCACGACGTCGGCCGCGGCGAGCTCGGCGAGGACGCGCAGCGTCACGTCCTCGAGGTTCCCGATCGGCGTCGCGCAGACCGCGAGCGGCATCTACGTGCTCTCGGCCGCGTCCACCGTCTCGAAGCCGACGAAGGCGGCGCCGATCAGGCCCGCAGCGGTGCCGAGCTCGGCCTTGGCCAGCTGCATCGCGCTGCGCATCGGCTCGAGCGCCTCGCGCCGCGCCACCTCCTCGGCGGGCCCACGCAGATAGTCGTAGGCGGCGACGCCGAAGCCGCCGCCGAGGACGACGAGCTGCGGCCCGAAGACGTTCACGAACGAGCCGATGCCGGAACCGAGATAGCCCCCCACCTCCTCGAGCAGCTCCTTGGCCTTCGCGTCGCCCTCGTTCGCGAGCCGCACGAGCCGGTGGGCGTCTGCCGAGGGTCCGAACGTCTCGCGCGCCGCCGCTGTCGCAGCGCTGCCGCTCGCGTACGCCTCGAGATGACCGTGCCCGGTGCACGCTCCCTGACAGGGACGCCCGCCGTGGACGACCACGACATGCCCGAGCTCGGCGCCGGCTCCGTTCCGGCCGCGGAAAGGCTTACCGCCTGAGACGACACCGCCGCCGACGCCGGTCCCGAGCGTGAGCATCAGGAGGTCGTCCACGCCCTGTCCGACACCCGCTCGCCACTCGCCGATCGCGGCCGCGTTCGCGTCGTTGTCCAGCCCGACCGGGATTTCGAACCGCTCGCGCATGTGGTCGCGCAACGGCGCGTCCTCGAGCGGCACGTTGACGCAGCGCACGACAACTCCCCGCGCCTGGTCGATCGGAGACGGGACGCCGAAGCCGACCGCGCCGACCGAGTCGTCCAGCAGCTCGGCGACCGCAGCCTCGAGCTCGGCGAGGACGTGCTCCTGCGAGTCCTGCGGAGTCGGCCGCTCGTGACGGCGCACGATGCTCCCGTCACGGGCGACGACCCCGGCGAGGATCTTCGTGCCTCCGAGGTCGACCCCGATCGCGTGGCCCGCCTGCACAGTGGGTACCGTAATCCCCCGCATGGCCGCCTCCGGGGAGAAGCCGTACCGCGTCTATCGCGGCGGCCGGACGAAGGGGAAGGTGCCGCTCGCGCGGCGGGAGCGGGAGGCGCGGAGGGCTGTCCGCAGCGACGGCCCGGGGCCCGGGCGGATCGTGGAGCGCAAGCCGCGGCGCCGCCGGCTCTGGCTCGGCTGGACGTGGCGCCGCTGGATTCTCGTCGTGATCCTCTGCGTGATCCTCTTCTTCGCGATCTGGGGAGTTGCGGGCTACCTCTCGGTCTCGAGCGGCGTGAGCGACGCCAACGCGCGCCTGCCGAAGAGCGTCCGGCCGGCACTCGCGTCCGACAACGGGCTGCTGCTCTCGAACTCGACGACGATCCTCCTGCTCGGCACCGACCATGCGACCGGCAAGGGGAGCCAGAACCGGGGCACGGACCAGCACTCCGACTCGATCACGCTGCTCCACACGGATCCCGGCCGGCACCGGCTCTATTACCTGTCGGTGCCGCGCGACTTGCGCGTGAACATTCCCGGCTACGGCTACCAGAAGATCAACGCGGCAATGCAGTTCGGCGGGCCGCGGCTGGCGGTCCGGACGCTCGACGTGCTGCTGGGCAAGTCGTTGCCGATCAACCACGTCGTGATCGTCGACTTCAACCAGTTCGAGAAGCTCATCGACGCGATCGGCGGGATCACGGTCGACGTGCCGGAGAACATCCTCTCGAACCGGTTCGACTGCCCCTACAAGACGCAGGAGCGCTGCCTCCAGTGGCAGGGCTGGCGCTTCCACAAGGGCCCGATGCACATGACCGGGCACCAGGCGCTGATCTTCTCGCGCGTCCGCGAGAACCAGCTCGACGGCTCGTACTCGGACTTCGATCGCCAGCGCGACCAGCAGCTCGTGCAGCAGGCGACGCTGGCCAAGCTGTCGAGCCCGTCGCGGTTCTTCTCGCTGCCCTTCAGCGGCAACTCGCTGCTGAAGCCGATCGCGACCGACCTCTCGACGTGGCAGCTCATGCAGCTCGCGTGGGTGAAGTTCCGCGCGGGCAAGTCGATCCACTGCCGCCTCGGCGGAACCGGAGAGACGATCGGCGGCGTCGACTACGTCATCGGCAGCTCGGCGAACATCAGCGTGATCGACCAGGTGCTCGGACACTCCGCGCTGCAGGCTCCGCCGAAGGGCCAGCCGTTCGCCCCGGGCTGCGTCGTCGGCTCGGGCGCCGGGCTGAAGTAGCGGCGAGCTACCGGCGCGACGGCTCGGTCGCGGCCGGTGAGGCGCGCAAGCGAGAGAGCACCGGCAAGCGCACCCGCGCGCCGGTCGGAGTGAAGCGGGCGACCGCGGACGCGCAGGCGATGCCGGCGGTGAGCATGAACCCGGTCGCGTCGTTGATGAGCAGGGAGGCGATCAGCCCGGCCGCCAGCGCGATCAGGAGATCGCGTGCCGCGCGGGCACGCGTGACCCGGAACGCGAGGACGCCGCTGGCGATCAGGAGCAAGGCAAGCGGGAGCGTCAACGGCCACTCGTGCACGGCAGGCGCGTAGACGAGCGGCACCCTGTGCGCCGCGACGTCGAAGAAACCGCCGACTCCGCTCCCGAACGCACTCCGCAGGTGGTTCGGGCCGGGCGCGGCCAGCCCGTGCTGGACGATCGCGAGCACGATCGCGGCCGACGCCGTCACGGCTCCGGCGAGTGCCAGCCAGCCGCGCCGCGAGAGCCGGGCGCCGAGGATGGCCAGCGCAAGGCCGAGCCCGATCGCGCCGCCGCCGTTCGCTCCGAGCCGGTTGTCGGTCATGACGAAGAGCCCGAGGAGCGAGATCGCGAAGAAGCCGATCCAGCCGAGCCGCTGCCGTGCGATCACCGCGCCTATGAGCAGGGGGGCGAACAGGAGGGTCGCGATCTGATCGCCGATCCCCCAGAAGCGCAGATTCTGATCTGGACCGAGCGGCGTCACCGCAGCGAGTTCGGGCCGCTGCGCGAACACGAGGAGGTACGCGAGCAGCACGAAGACGATCAGCCCGAGCAGCGTGAGGTCGTTTCGGCAGACGCGGGCCAGCCACAGGGCTCCGACCACGCTCAGGGCGGTGAACGCCGCGACGATCGCCACCTCGTTCGCGATGTGGAGCGCGCCGACCGCGAGGTTCGCGAGCAGTGCTGCGGGGATCGCCGTACGCGCGGCACTCCAGCCGAGCAGCGCGAGGAGGATCACGAGACCCGCCGCGATGAAGAGCCCCGCGTACTTCAGCCGCTCCTCACCGTGAATCTGCGAGCCGAGCCGGTCGAGGTGTGCGACCGCCGCGCTGGACGGTGTCGACGACATGCCGCCGCGCGGACGGCCCAGCGCCGTCGGCGCGATGTCGACGATCGACACGAGGCCCGCGATACGCGTGGTCGACGAGGTGAGCAGGCCGTGAAAGCCGAGCCCGATGACGGCGATCCGATAGAGGCGGTGGTTCGCCACGGGCTTGCCGCGCGGCGGCAGCTGGACGACGATGCACCTGCGACAGTTGGGGAAAGCCGCGAGCTTGTTCGTGTTGATCACCGGCTTGCCCTCCGGGACGCCGCCCAGACGTGCGTTCACCTCGGCTCCCCGCACGAGCTCGGCGAGCGCGCGGCGCCGGTTCGTCGTGGGGCCGTAGCCGGGCCGGATCAGTCCGACCGCCCCGCGCCGTGCGAGCGTGGCGAACGTCGCGTCGTCGATCCGGTCGAGGATCACGACCGTGAAGGGCGCGCCCGGCGGCGACGTCCGCGCGGCTGCACGTCCGGGTGCGGCGAGCGCGACGCCGACCGACATCAGTACGGCAAGCAGAGGAAGAAGACGGACCGGCCGGACCATCAGATCAGCATTCTCACCGATGAGCGCTCTGAAACGACGGAGGAACTTTCGGCTAGTCGCCGCTCGCGGCGGTCTTCTTCTCCGCCGGCTTCGACTCGGTCTTGCCGCTCTCGCTTCCGGACGAGCCGCCGTCGCCGTCCTTCTTGGCCGCCTTCCCCTTGCCGTAGTCGGTCGTGTAGAAGCCGGAGCCCTTGTAGTGGATCGCGACCGGGTAGAGGACGAGCTCCACGGGGGACGCGCCGCACACGTCGCACTCCTCCGGCGCTGGGGCCGTCATGGCCTGGAAGCGCTCGAAGTGATGGCCGTTCGGGCAGCGGTACTCGTAGATCGGCACGGCTGCGGACGGTACCACCGGCGCAGGCGTTCTCAGACGGCGGGGACTCGCTCGACACCGGTCAGAGCGCGGACTCGGGCCGCTCTTCGAGCAGCTCCTCGAAGCACGGAGCGCCCTCGAACGCTGCGAGGCCGGCGGGGCGCTCGAGCCGCTGCTCACGGCGCCGCCGCACCATCCGGCGGCGGCGGGCGGCCGCGACGGCCGCGGCGCCGCCCACCAGCCCGCCCAGGAGAAAGTCCCTCGCTCTGCCGCTCCTCCGCCCCGTTTCCATGGGACGATTGTGCCTTGCGGATCGCCACCCTCGGTGACGTAATGCTCGACGTCGTCGCGCTGCTTGCGGACGCGCTCGCTCCCGGCGGCGACGTGCGCGCGTCGACCCGCGCCGGCGCCGGCGGCCAGGCGGCCAACGTCGCGGCCTGGGCGGCCGAGCTCGGTGCCGAGGCGCGCTGCATCGCCAAGCGCGGCGACGACCAGGCCGGCGAGCTCGTCGCACGCGAGCTCGCGGCGCGCGGCGTCGAGCTCGCGGGGCCGGTGGCCGCCGGCTCGACCGGCGTCGTCGTCTCGATCGTCCACGAGGGTGACCGCTCGCTCGCGTCCGACCCCGGCGTCGCTCCGTCGCTAGCGCCGGAGGAGCTCGACGCCGCCTGGGTCGCGTGCGACGTCCTCCACCTCTCGGGCTACGCGCTGTTGCGAGCACCGATCGCTGCGGCGGCGCTGCTCGCTGCTCGCCTCGCCCGTGAGCAGGGCGCCCGCGTCTCGGTCGACATCGCGGCCTGGACGGAGATCCGCGAGTACGGTCCGGTCCGCTTCCGCGAGCTGCTGGACGAGCTCGCGCCGGACGTCCTCTTCGCGACCGAGGCGGAGTGGGAGCTGCTCGGCGGCGCCTACCTGACCGCGCCGGTCGGCGTGCTCAAGCGCGGCGCCCGCGGCTGCACGGTCTTCACGGACGAAGCCAAGCTCGACTTCGCGGCCGTCGACGCCGAGGTGGTGGATCCGACGGGCGCCGGCGACGCGCTCGCCGCAGGCTTCCTCATCGGCGGCTCGCTCGAGGAGGCTGCCCGGCGGGGACTCGATGCGGCCGCCCGCTGCGTCGCGACCGTAGGGTCCATGCCGTGAACGTGCAGCCGATCACGGACGACCAGGCGGCGGCGATCGCGCAGTGGCGGTACGAGTTCCCGTACGAGTGGTACGACACGTCGGCCGACCCGCGGCGGGTCGAGCTGTTCGCGAATCCCGCGCGGCGGACGCACCTCAGAGCGGTCGTCGACGACGACGGCGAGCTCGTCGGGTTCTTCAACTTCGTCCCCGAGGGACACGAGGTGCGGCTCGGGCTCGGGATGCGGCCGGACCTCACGGGCCGTGGCCTCGCGCAGCCGTTCATCGCCGCGGGCCTCGACTACGCGCGGCGCGAATGGCGGCCGCGGACGTTCCGGCTCTGGGTCGCGCGCTGGAACGAGCGGGCGCTGCGGGCCTACCGGCGCGCCGGCTTCCACGAGGTTCGGCACGGCGAGGAGAGCCGCTTCGTGGAGATGGAACGGGCGGCGTGATCCGGATCGCCGACGAGGTGTGCGAGGCACTCGCCGCCGGCGGCGCCGTCGTCGCGCTCGAGACCACGCTCGTCGCGCACGGGTTCCCGCCCGGCGAAGGCGTCGCTGTCGGGCTCGAGTCCGAGCGGCAGGTGCGGGCGGGCGGCGCGGTTCCCGCGACCGTGGGCGTCCTCGACGGCGAGGTACGTGTCGGGCTGACGGAGGAGGAGCTCGCCCGCTTCGGGCCGGAGTCGCGGAAGGCAGGGCCGCGCGACCTCGCCGCCGCCGCCGTCCAGGAAGCCGCCGGCGCCACGACGGTCGGCGGCACGCTCGCCGTCGCGCGCAAGGCAGGGATCCGCGTCCTCGCGACCGGCGGCATCGGCGGCGTCCACCGCGGCTTCCCGCAGCCGCCGGACGTCTCCGCCGACCTCGCGCAGCTCGCGCGAACCGCCGCCGTTGTCGTGTCCGCTGGCGTGAAGTCGCTTCTCGACGTGCCGGCGACGGCGGAGCTGCTCGAGTCGCTGGGTGTGCCGGTGCTCGGCTTCCGTACCGGCACGCTCCCGGTGTTCTATGCCGCGGCCGGCGGCCCGCCGGTCTCTGCGCGCGTCGAGTCGGCGGAGGAAGCAGCTCGAGTGGCCGAAGCCCATTGGGACCTCGGCGGCGGCGGGCTCCTGCTCGGCCGGCCGCCGGACGATCCGCTCGACGGGGTGGAGCCGCTGGTCGAGGAGGCACTGGCGGCGGCGGCTGCCGCAGGCGTGAGCGGGCAGGCGGTGACTCCGTACGTCCTCGCGCACCTGCACCGCGAGAGCGGCGGCCGGACGGAGACCGCGAACAAGGCGCTCGTCGGGCAGAACGCACGCCTCGCGGGCGAGGTCGCGGTCGCGCTGGCTTCGTCCTAGAGATCGCGCCGCGAGAACGCGAACACCGCGAGGGCGACCGCGACGACGAGATAGCCGGCCGACCAGACGCGGATCCCCCACCCGTGCACGTAGGCGCCGCCGAACGGTCCGAGCTGCAAGAGGAAGCCGGTGAGCCCGTGGGCGTTGCTCGAGATCAGCCGCAGTCCGTCCTGGTAGAGCGCCTCGAACGGGAGCGCCCAGGCCGCGATCTTCGACGCATGCTGAATCTCGTGGGAGTTGAGTGCGTGGCCGATCGTTCCGAGCAGGCCGGCCGTGAGCCCTGCGCCGAAGAGCATGAAGACCGCGATTCCGTTCGCCGTCGAGGAGAGGAGGATGGAGCCGAGGATCGAGAGCGCGATCACGATCACGACGCCCCCGGCGAGCTCGACCCCCGGCGCGAGCACCGACGGAGGCGTCCAGTGTCCGGCCACGTCGATGATCGCCACGGCGATCCCGTACACGGCGAGCACGTAGACGATGCAGACGGCCGCGGCGCCGAGGAAACGCGAGAGCAGCAGCGTCGACCGTCCTACCGGCCGCACGACGAGCGGCTGCAGCAGCCCGCGTTCCGCGTCGCCGGAGACGACCCCGAGCGTGAGGAAGACCGCGAGTACGACGCCGAGGAAGAGGGTCGCGAACATGGCGAGCCCGAGCAGGAAGGCGCCGGCGAACGTCCGCGTGTCGACATTGACGTCGGTGGGCGGCGAGATCGTCGAGAGGCGCGTGAAGACGAAGTGGTTCGCGAGCCAGAAGAGAGCGAGAAAGAGGGCGGTCAGCAGCACGACGACCGCGAACACCTTCCGCCGCACGGCCTCGCGGAAGCCGTAGCCCGCGATGGTCAGGACGGCGCTCACGACACCTCGTCCCCTACCGCCTCGAGGTACGTCTCCTCCAGGGTGGAGGTGAGGACGCGGACGCCGTAGACGCGGCGGCCGGCGGCGACCGCTTCGGCGACGAGCCGCGCCGCATCCTCCCGTGCGGCGCCCTCGACCGTGCGCACTCCCTCGTCTGTCTCGAGCTCGACGCCGCGCGGCTGCGACAGCTCGTCCGGCGATCCGGCCGCGACGACCTCGCCGGCCCGGAGGATGGCGACGCGGTCGCAGACGAGCTCGATCTCGGAGAGCAGGTGCGAGTTGAGGAGCACGGAGGCGCCGCGGTCGCGTAACTCCTCGAGCAGGACGCGCACGATGCGCCTGCCCGCGGGGTCGAGCGCCGAGGTCGGCTCGTCGAGGACGAGGACGCGCGGCGAGCCGACGAGCGCCTGCGCGATCCCTAGGCGCTGCTGCATCCCCTTGGACATGCCGTCGACCCGGCGGTTTCGGGCGTCGGCGAGGGCGACGCGCTCCAGCAAGTGCTTCCGCTCCGCCGCCCCGCCGTCGGAGTGGCTCAGGCGCTGGTGGAGAGCGAGGACCTCGTCGGCGGTGTACCAGCCCGGGAAGCGAAAGAGCTCCGCGAGGTACCCGAGCTCGGCCAGCGCGGCACGGGAGCCGGCACGCGCGCCCACGACCTCGGCCCGGCCACGCGAGGCCCGCACGAGGCCGACCGCGATCTTCACGAGCGTCGACTTGCCGGCGCCGTTCGGCCCCAGCAGCCCCACGAGCTCGCTCTCCTCCACCGAGAGGTCGACGCCCTTCAGCGCCTGGACGGGTCCGTAGCGCTTCTCCAGCGCGTGGACGGCGAGAGCTTGCGGCATCGGGCGAGGGTACGGCACTACTCTCCTCCCATGCCGCGCGGTTACATGGAAGGGCCGGCCGCCGAGGAGGCCGAGCGCCGTGCCGAGGAGGCCGCACGCGGGAAGGACGAGCCGCCCGCACCGGACGTCTACCCCGCGGTGTACGGCTGCACGGAGGACGATCCCGAGCCGCATTTCCTCGGCTGGCTCGGCCGGGTCGACCCCGACGAGCTGTTCGCCGGCGGCGCAGCCTGGGGCGTCACCGTCCGCCGCGTCGCGGTCGACGAGTAGTTACTGGATCGTCTGGACGAACTCGTCGATGGTCAGCGCGGAAAGCGTCTGGACCCGGGTCGAGCCGCGAGCGCCGAGAGCGACGGAGACCTTTGCGATCGTCGCGTTGTCGGGCGCCTCCACGACGTTGACGAAGTCGAACTCGCCGAGCGTCGCCCACTGGTGGAGCACCTTCGCCCCCAGCTCCTCGACGTCGCGGTTGACCTCCTGTAGCCGCGCCGGATTGCTCTGGAGCGTCTGCACGCCCTGCTGCGAGACCCGCGAAAGCAGGATGTAGATCGGCATGGCCGGAGCCTACTCGACCCTTGCGGCCTGGTCTTCATAGAGGAGCACGGCTCCGACGAAGACGAGCGGTGCCAGGACGAGGTCGGCGATCATCGCAGCGCCGGTTTGCCCCTGACCTCCGAAGCCGTGAATGAGGACGAGGAGGGCATAGCGCGAAACGAAGTACACGAGTCCGAGCGTGACCAGTCCGGCGACGGCGTGGACCGAATCGGCACGCGCGAGTTGCCAGCCTCGGCGGAGCGCATCCCGGACGCCGAGGCCCTCCGCCACCGCGGCCGGAACGGCGAGCCCGAGTAGCCCGAACCACGCCAGGCCCGGAAGGATGTAGAGGCGCAGGAGAACCGGGAAGGGCAGGAAGACCATCAAGCCGGCCCAGAATGCGGCCCATCTCCAGGGCTCATTTCGCACGACCGTCGTAGCGCGGACGTAGGCGCCGGCGAAGAGCGGAGCAAAGGACCAGAGGATCAATGTCTGGACACCGAGGCTTCGGTGCAAAGTCGCGGCGTCCACGCCGACTACGACGAGGCCCAGCGGCAGCAACTGCCAGAAGTGCTCACCGTAGATCCGGATCGACTCGGCAACGACTTGTCCGATCGTCCGCTCGGAGGGGGGAAGTGCGACGGGACGCAACTCGGCCATCGCGGAGGACGGTAGCGCGGCTACGCCACCGGCTCGCCGCACAGGTGGAGGATGCCGTCGCGCGTCTCCGAGATCGGCTCCCACGGGCGGTGTCGCTCGCTGTGTCCCGGGCGAAGGAGATGGACGACCTCGTGGCCGCGCGCGTGCAGGAGCTCGGCGATCAGACGCCGGTGGCAGCGCCACCAGAGGGTCTCGGCGCACATGAAGCACGGCTCCGGCTCGGCGAGCGCAGCTGCGAGCGCGTCCTGCCATTCCTGCGCCGCCATCCGCGCGGCGTAGCTGCGGAACGCCGCGACCCGGATGCATGCGAAGCGCTCCTCCCCGGGCTCTCCGCTGCGGCGGCCGCCGAGCTCGACGGCGTGACGGTAGGCGATGCCCGCGCCCTCGAGCGCAGCAGCGAGCGCCGGCTGGTTGAACTGCGGATGCCGGCGCGAGCTCGGGAAGCGCCGCACGTCGACGAGCGTCCTGACGCCGGCCTCGGCGAGCACCTCGAGGAGCTCGTCGATCGGCCGGGTGCCGTGACCGACGGTGAAGGCGCGCACCTCCGTAGGATGCCGCCGTGGCGTACGACGTCGTCCATCACGGCGACCTCGAGTGGGAGGAGCGGCCCGCGCACGAAGGGCAGGCGCCGCGGCATGCCGCCGGGCTGACCGAGCTCGCGCGGATGACCGAGTCGCGGGGACGGATGTGGCGCTATCCGGCGCACACGCGAGGCCGCCGCCATCTCGACCCGGATCAGGAGGAGGTCTTCGTCCCGTTGCGCGGCACGTTGACGATGCTCCTCGGCGAGCCGTGGGAACTGGTGGACGTCGAGCCCGGCGGAGTCGTTGTCGTCCACCCGGGGACACCGCTCCAGATGCGGAACGAGACGGACGAGGAGATCCTGGTGTTCGTCTACGGCGCCCCGTCGAAGCACGGCAACGCAGAGTTCCTAGAGGACGTCGAGACGCTGTAGAGCCTCGGCAAGCGCGGCGAACGCGTCGTCGAAGCGCCAGAGCGTGCGATCCGCCTCGTCCGGCGAGTTGGAGATCGCGCGCAGCTCGACGGCCGGCACGCCCGCGAGCTCGCACGCGCGGAGCACGCCGAAGCCCTCCATCGCCTCGACGCCGAAACCCGTCCCGCCGCCGACCTTGCCGCAGGTCGCGATCGGGAGGACGTGCGCCTCGGGGAGTGCGGCGCGCGTCCGCTCGAGCAACGCTGCATCCGGCTTGGCCCGCTCGACGCGAGGCAGCGTCGAGCCCGGATCGATCACGTCGCAGTAGACCGCCTCGCTCCCGAGCACGAGCGCCGGCGGCTCGAGCGTCCGCGAGCCGGCGATCCCGACGTGGACGACTGCTTCCGGCCGGCGCTCCGCGAGCGCGCGTGCGGTCTGGAGTCCCGCCTCGACCGGGCCGATCCCGCAGCAGAACGTGTCGAACGCGTCCAGGAGCACGAGCTCCCGCTCCGTTGCCGCGACGACCAGCATCGGCGGGAGGCTACGCCCGCCAACCGACTGGCGTGACCCTTTCGTCAAGGTAGCTGCTACCGAGTTTCGGCTCGGCGAGCCGCCGCGTGCACTTTCGTCATCCTTCGGTGAAGCTTTCGTGCGGTAGCTGCTACCGGTCTGAATTCTCAGGCGACGGCTGCTGCCGCAGGCGTCCCTACCTTCTCGAAGCGGATCTCGCTCTCCTCGGCGTCCATGCGGATCGTGTCGCCGTCGGCGAAGTCGCCCTCGAGCAGGCGCAGCGCGAGCGGGTTCTCGACGAGCCGCTGGATCGCCCGCTTCAGCGGCCGGGCGCCGTAGGCCGGATCCCAGCCCGCCTCCGCGAGCGTCTCCTTCGCCGCGTCCGTCAGCTCGAGCTCGATCCGCCGCTCGGCGAGCCGCTCGCGCAGCCGCGCGAGCTGCAGCTCGACGATCTCCGCGATCTGCTCCTTCGACAGCGGCTGGAACTCGATCACCTCGTCGATCCGGTTCAGGAACTCCGGACGGAAGACGTCGCGCATGGCGTCCACCGAGCGGACGTTCGAGGTCATGATCAGAACGGTGTTGCGGAAGTCGACCGTGCGGCCCTGGCCGTCGGTGAGGCGCCCATCGTCCAGCACCTGCAGCAACACGTCGAAGACCTCGGCGTGGGCCTTCTCGATCTCGTCGAGGAGGATCACGCTGTACGGCCGCCGCCGCACGGCCTCGGTCAGCTGGCCGCCCTCGTCGTAGCCGATGTAGCCGGGCGGCGCGCCGAGCAGGCGCGCGACCGTGTGCCGCTCCTGGTACTCGCTCATGTCGAGCCGGACCATCGCGTGCTCGTCGTCGAACATGAACTCGGCCAAGGCGCGGGCGAGCTCGGTCTTGCCGACGCCGGTCGGGCCGAGGAAGACGAAGCTCCCGATCGGCCGGTTCGGATCCTGCAGGCCGGTGCGCGCGCGCCGGAGCGCATTCGCGACGGCCTCGACCGCCTCGTCCTGGCCGATCACGCGCTGGTGCAGCCGGCTCTCCATCTGGACGAGCTTCTCGGTCTCGCCCTCGAGGAGACGATCGACCGGGATGCCGGTCCAACGCGCCACGACGGCGGCGACGTCGTCCTCGTCGACCTCTTCCTTGACCATCGACTCCGCCTGCTGCGTGTCGCGCTCCTCGAGCTCCTTCTCGAGCGCGGGCAGGTCGCCGTATCGGATCTCGGCGACGCGCTGGAGGTTCCCCTCGCGCTCCGCCCGCTCGGCCTCCATCCGCAGCGCGTCGATCTGCTGCGTGATGTCGCCGATCCGGTCGAGCGCCTCCTTCTCGCGCGCCCAGCGCGCGGCGAGCCCGTCGCGACGTTCCTTCGCCTCTGCAAGCTCGGCCTCGAGCGGCGCGCGGACGTCGTCCGACTCGCCGCCCATCGCGGCGAGCTCGATCTCCAGCTGCGTCACGCGCCGGTTCGCCTCGTCGAGCTCCACCGGCGACGACTCGATCTCCATCTTCAGTCGCGAAGCCGCCTCGTCGACGAGGTCGATCGCCTTGTCCGGCAGCTGCCGGTCGGCGATGTAGCGCTCGGAGAGGACGGCCGCCGCGACGAGGGCTGCGTCGCGGATCCGCACCTTGTGGTGCGCCTCGTAGCGTTCCTTCAGGCCACGCAGGATCGCGATCGTGTCCGCGACGGAAGGCTCGCCGACGAAGACCGGCTGGAAGCGCCGCTCGAGCGCCGCGTCCTTCTCGATGTGTTTCCGGTACTCGTCGAGCGTCGTCGCGCCGACGCAGCGGAGCTCGCCGCGCGCGAGCATCGGCTTGAGCATGTTCGCGGCGTCGACGGCGCCTTCCGCAGCACCCGCGCCGACGATCGTGTGGAGCTCGTCGATGAAGACGATGATCTCGCCGGCCGCGCTCGCGATCTCCTCGAGCACGGCCTTGAGCCGCTCCTCGAACTCGCCGCGGTACTTCGAGCCCGCGAGGAGGCCGCCGATGTCGAGCGACCACACGCGCTTGCCCTTCAGCGACTCGGGGACGTCGCCGGCGACGATCCGCTGCGCGAGCCCCTCCACGATCGCGGTCTTGCCGACGCCGGGCTCGCCGATGAGGACGGGGTTGTTCTTCGTGCGCCGCGAGAGCACCTGGATCACGCGGCGGATCTCCTCGTCGCGGCCGATGACCGGATCGAGCTTCCCGCTCTCGGCGGCCTCGGTGAGGTCGCGGCCGAACTTCGAAAGCGCCTGGTACGTGCCCTCGGGATCCTGGGAGGTGACGCGCCGGCCGGCGGTGACCTCGGCGATCTTCGCGAGCAGCTGGTCGCGTGGCACGACGTCGAGCGCCAGCAGGAGGTGCTGCGCCGCGACGTACTCGTCCTCGAGCTTCTTGGCCTCGTCGAAGGCGCGGTCGAGCACCTTCGAGAACTGCGAGCCGACCCGCGGCTGCTGCTGCGAGCCCTCGATACGCGGCTTCTGGGCGAGCGTCGCCTCGGCTTGCGCGCGCAGCGCGGTCGCGTCGGGGACGAGCTCGCGCGGCAACTCCTGGTCGAGCAGCGCGATGAGGAGTTGCTCCGGGTAGAGCTCGGGGTTGCCGTTCCGGCGCGCGAGCTCCTGCGCCGCCGCGACCGCTTCCTGGGCCTTGATCGTGAGCTTGTTGAAGTCCATGTGTTCCTCTACTGCCTTTCCGGTAGCCGCTCCTCGCGCACGAGCACGAGATCGCGGCGGTACTGCTTGTGCACCTTCTGGACGTCGCGGCGGTGTTGCCGCTGCAGCCGGTCGATCTGCGCGTGTGCCTTCCGGAGCTCGTCCTCGAGCCGCAGCACCAACTCGACGCCCGCGAGGTTGAGGCCGAGCTCGGAGGTCAGCCGCTGCACGATCCGCAGCCGCTCGACATCCGCCTCGGAGTAGAGACGCGTCCCGCCGGGAGTGCGATGCGGCCGCACGAGACCCTTCGTCTCGTACATCCGAAGCGTCTGCGGATGCATCCCGACGAGCTCGGCGGCGACCGAGATCATGTAGATGGGGCGGTCGGCGGTCTCCATCAAGCGACCTGCTTCCGGCGGTAGACGACGTAGGCGGCGATCGCGGCAGCCACGAGCGCTGCGCCGATCCAGCCGCCGAGCCGCCAGGCGTCGATGGCGCCGTTCCAAGCGAACCACCAGAGGAAGAACTTGCCGAGGATGCCGGCCTTCGCGAGCCCGATCCCGCCGGCGGCGACCCCGCCGCCCGCGGTCTTGAGTCCGGTTCGGCGCGAGCGCTCCTCGGCTGTTTCCGGCTCGGGCGCCTCGCGCGGCCCCTGCTTGAGCAGCTCGTCATCCATCAGCCGACCGCCTTCTGCAGCTCTTCGAGGAGCTCGCGTTCCTTCTTGTTCATGCGCTTCGGCACCTGGATGCGGACACGTGCCAGCACGTCGCCCTTGCCGGAGCCGCTGAGCTTCGGCGCGCCGCGGCCCTTGATCCGCAGCAGCTTGCCGTCCTCCGAGCCGGCGGGGATCTTGAGCGAGACGGTGCCTTCCGGCGTCGGCACGTCGACCTTGCCGCCGAGGGCCGCCGTCGGGAAGGAGACGGAAACCTGCACGATCAGGTCGTCACCGCGACGCTCGTAGGTCGGGGACGACTCGACGCGCGTGACGACGATCAGGTCACCGCTCGGCCCACCGTGCTGACCGGCCTCGCCCTTCCCCTTGAGCCGGATCTTCGTGCCGTCCTTCACGCCCGGCTTGATCTTCACGTTGAACGTGCGCCGGCGCCGCTCGCGGCCGGAGCCGTGGCACTTCGAGCACGGCTTTTCGATCACGGTGCCGTTGCCGCGGCAGCGCGGGCACGGCTGCGACAGCGCGAACAGGCCCTGCGACTCCGAGATCACACCGCGCCCGTTGCATTCCGGGCAGATGACGGGGGCCGTGCCGGGCTCCGCGCCGGTCCCGCCGCACTGCGAGCAGGCGGCGGTCAGCTCGACCGGCACCTTCACCTCGGTCCCGTGCAACGAGTCCTCAAAGGAGAGCCGTACCTGAGTCTCGACGTCCGCACCGCGGACCGGCTGAGTTCGGCCACGTCCCCGCGTGCCGCCACCGAAGATGTCACCGAAGCGCCCGCCGAAGATATCGCCCAGGTTCCCCGCCCAGTCGAAATCGCCGAAGTCGACGTTGACGCCGCCGGGGCCCGGAGCGCCCCGCCCGTTCGTCGAGCCGAAGCGGTCGTACGCCTTCCGCTTCTCGTCGTCCGAGAGGACGTCGTACGCCGTCTGCACCTGCTTGAAGCGCTCCTCAGCGGCCTTGTCCCCCTGATTCGTGTCCGGGTGGTACTGGCGCGCAAGCTTCCGGTACGCCTTCTTGATCTCGCCGGCGGACGCGTCCTTCTTCACGCCGAGCGTGTCGTAGAGCGAGTCAGCCATCGCCCTCGGGTACCTCCGGCGCCGGCCCCGCGACGACGACCCGGGCGGGCCGGACGACGCGGTCGCCGAGCTTGTAGCCCTTCTGGACGACGTCGAGCACCGAGCCCTCCTCCGCCTCCGACGGCTGGGAGAGCAGCGCCTCGTGGACGTGCGGGTCGAACCAACCCTCGGTCTCGATCGGCGTCACGCCGTGGCGCTCGAGCAGTCCCGCGAGCGAGCGGTGGACGAGGCGCACGCCCTCCTCGAGCTGCGCTTCCTCGTGCTGCTCGGCCGCCGCAAGCGCGCGCTCGAGGTCGTCCAGGATTGGCAGGAGCTCGCCGATCAGCCGCTCGTTCGCGAGCTGGACGTACTCCTGCCGCTCGCGCGCCGCCCGCTTCTTGTAGTTCTCGAAGTCGGCGGCGAGGCGGAGCAACCGGTCGTCGTCCGGCTGCTCCGCCTCTGGTGCCTGGCTCGGCTCGTCCGTGCCAGGCACCTGCCTTTCGTCCTGCACCTGCCTTTCGTCCTTCGCACCGCTCACGAGGCCGGCGCCTCCTCGTCGACGACCTCGTACTCGCCTTCCTCGACGACCTCGTCGTCGGAGCCGGATGTCGACTCGCCGTTGCCGCCGCCCGCGGACGCCTGAGCCTGCTGAGCCGCCTCGGCGTAGAGCACCTCGGCGAGCTTGTGCGAGGACTCCTGCAGCGCATCCATCTTCGTGCGGATCTCGGCGAGGTCGTCGCTCTCGAGCGCCTGGCGCAGCTCCATGATCCGGCCCTCGATCGTCGAGGCCTCGGACTCGTCGAGCTTGTCGCGGTGCTCGGAGAGCGAGCGCTCGGTCTGGTAGGCGAGCGTCTCGGCGAGGTTCTTCGTGTCCGCCGCCTCGCGCAGCCGGTGCGCCTCGTCGGCGTGCGACTCCGCGTTGCGGATCATCTCCTGCACCTCGTCCTCGGACAGGCCGGAGCCGCCCTGGATCTGGATCTGCTGGACGTTCCCGGTTCCCATGTCCTTTGCGGACACGTTGATGATCCCGTTCGCGTCGATGTCGAAGGTGACTTCGATCTGCGGCATGCCCCGCGGCGCCGGCGGGATCCCGACGAGCTGGAACTTGCCGAGCGTCTTGTTGTACGTGGCCATCTCCGACTCGCCCTGGAGGACGTGCACCTCGACCGAGGGCTGGTTGTCCTCGGCGGTCGTGAAGACCTCGGACTTCTTCGTCGGGATCGTCGTGTTGCGCTCGATCAGCTTCGTCATCACGCCGCCCCTCGTCTCGATGCCGAGCGAGAGCGGGGTGACGT
>JAICZB010000033.1 GCA_025933895.1 Thermoleophilia bacterium | reverse complement strand
GCGGCGACGGGCTGCTGTGGCGTTCGCGGCGACTAGCGCTCGACGATGTTCGCGTCGAAGGCATCGAAGGCGACGCGCTGATCGTGTACGGCTTCTTCGGCAGCCACAGCGACCGCTTCAAGGTAGACCTCGCCACGGGCCAGGCATCGGGCCAGCCATTCCAGCCTCCGGAGTAGCCAGCGGCCCCTACGCCGGGGCGTCATTCCGCATCCCTGGCGCAGGCCAGCGGCCTTACCTCGGAGCGAGACGCGCAAAGAGCGGCTGGCTATGCGGAGGCCGGTGGCCGTCGCATCGGCCAGAAGGGCGGTCCGCCGTCCGGAACCCGCAGCTCGCCGAGGTGGACGAACCCGAGCCGCCCGTACAGCGTCGCGCTGCGCTCCGTGCTGGCTTCGAGGTATGCGGGCACTCCCTCCCGGTCGCAGCGGTCGAGCGTCGGACGCAGCAACGCCGTCCCGAGGCCCTGGCCCTGAAAGCGCGTGGCCACCCCCAGGGTGCGGATGTAGTAATGCGGCTCCTGAGGGTGGCTGCGCGTAAAGAACCCTTGCAGGCGGCCCGCCCGGGGCAGCCGTGTCCCGAACACGCGCACCAGGCCGAGCGCGCCCGAGAGCGGCATCGTCATATCCGACTTGCCAGGCGGTACCTCGACGTTCGCGCCACGAAAGTCGTCGGTCGTGAGCGCCCGGCCCCCAGCCGGGAACACCCAGTGCGCAAGCTCGAGTGCGAACAACTGCCGCAAACGCGTGTCCCTTCGCCGCCGGCTAGGAAACAGCCAAGAGAAGACCGGATCGTCGGCGAGCGCGTCCGCGAGCACCGCACTCAATTGCGCTCGCTCATCGACCTGAGCTTCGCGCACGCTCCACCCCGAACTCGCCATCCTCAGGCTCCCGACCCCATCCTCTGCCCACATCTTGCCCATGGGTGAACACTCGCGCAGGCGGGTGACGTCACACCCGGAGCGAGCGACGAAGCGTTGTGTCGTGCCTGCCAGCAGGCTTAAGCTCGAACAGCGGAGTGCCGGACGACGACCGGTCACGTAGCGGCTACCAGCGTGAGGGGATCAGTGTTCAGGAAGAGCGAGGAGGAGAAGGCAGCCGAACAGGCCCGGAAACAGGCCGAGGAAGACGCCCGGCGCCGCGCCGCCGAGGCCGCCGACCAGCAGCCTGACGCGCAGTTGACGCTCGTCTACTGCGCCCAGCGAACCCGGTACCAGCGCGACGTCCTGTAGATGAAGGAACACTCCTGGACCCAGGAGGAGTGGAGATGGCAGCCCCACCGACGGCCCGCCGCGAGGCAGTCTCCCCAGGTTCCGTGTGACATGTGACGGCAGGCGGTGGCAGCCTTGCGCGCTACCGCACATCCGATGTTGCCGGACATGACGCTGACCGAGCCCGGGACGCGCGAACAGCTGCGGATGATCGGCCCCGGCACCAGACCGAAGGCCGCGTTTCGCTGCACGACGTGCTGCCGGCCGGCGTGACCCGACAGGCGATAACGAAGAACGAACGAACCGGGGACGACGACTTTCTGGTCGTGCGGCAGTGAGTCGCAGTGCCGGATCAGGAAGTTCGACTGCACGACGGCGCTCCGGCCCGGCCGGATCTTCACGGGCCTCGTCGGAGCTGCGCTCCAGTGCTCGATCAGCGGCCTTGCTATGCCTTCGCCGATCGGGGGCGGTGGAGCGGGCCGCACCTGCACGGCGACTCGATCGATCACTTGCGGGAGAGGGTCAGGCCCACTAGCGCCGGTCAAGATCGCGACGGTTCCGGCTCGATTGCGGACTTCGATCGCGAACGAGTAGTGCCTGCCGGAGAAGCATCCGAGCAGCGCGCCGGTCCGAGCCGTCCCTCCGTCTCCCCAATGGCCGCTCGTCGAGCCGGTCTCCAGCGTGCCGGTGGGAACGAAGGGACCGCGCCCCGCGTCAAGCCCCGGAATCGTGAGCGAGACCGGCTGTTGCCGGGCGGGTGGGCGCGGCGCGGCTGTCCGTACCGAGGCGCCGCAAGCCACGCCCGTCAGCGCAAACCCTGCGACCAGCGCGGACGCCGTCGAGCGTCTCATCACGCGCAACATACGTCGCCGCGCCGCAAACCGTCACGTCCGGGCCGAGGCTATAACGCGAGCTCGTGGAAACCGTCGTCACGCAGGACCGCCCAGAGCTCGAGCAGAAGGTCGAGGACGCGTTCCGCGAGCGTTGGCCCGAGTTCATCTTCCACGACAAGATCTCGAAGGCGTACCTGCCGCGGGTGCAGGAGTACTTCCGCAGCTACGACATCCTGATTCTCGACGAGGAGAAGGTCGCCGCGGGAGGCTGGGGTGTGCCGCTCAGCTGGGACGGCACGGTCGGCGGCCTGCCGAGCGGCTACGACGACGCCCTGGTTCGAGCGGTCGACGGGCACGAGCAGGCCCGGAGCGCCGACACGTTCAGCTTCATGGCAGCGGCCGTGGCGAAGGAGTACGACAAGCAGGGGTTGGCCACCACAGTGCTGCTCGAGTTGTCGGCGCGTGCGCGAGCCGACGGGATCGAGTGCGTGATCGCACCGATCCGGCCGACGTGGAAGCAGCGCTATCCGCAGGTGCCGATGAGCGAGTACGTCACCTGGACCCGTGAGGACGGGCTCTCGATCGATCCGTGGATTCGGACGCATCAGCGCATGGGCGCGAAGATCCTCGGTCCGGCACCGGAGTCGATGTTGATCGAAGGCACCGTGGCGGAATGGGAAGAGTGGACGGGCATGCTTTTTCCGGTCACCGGCGACTACGTCGTCCCCGAGGCGCTCAACCTCGTCCATGTCGATCGCGAGACCGACGAGGCGATCTACCTCGAGGAAAACCTCTGGGTCCAACACGAGCCGGGAGCTCGCTAGGGCGCTGCGGCGTCCTCGTAGGCTCGTACCTCGCAGACCGCCTCGAACCCCAGCCGGGCGAGGATCCCCCGCGACATGTGGCCCGCCTGCGCGACGAGACCCTCTTTCCCGCGCCGGGTCGCGTCCTCCCAGCGGGCGTGGATCAGCGCGCGATACACGCCGCGCCCACGAAACTCCGGCCGCGTCGCCCCGCCTGCGAGGTACACGCCGTCCGTGCCGTACCACGAAGTTCCCGTCCCCACCGGCGTCCCCTCGACGAAGGCTACGAACGTGCTCACGGGAGCGGTGGCGCTCTTCGGGCTCCGGCCTACGGCATCGTGCATTGCTGAGGCCGCCTCTTCCGGGACGACACCTGCAGCCACATTCACGTCGATGGCCGCATGAGCAAGGGCGGGCGAGTCGACGCGTCGAACCTCGACACCGTCGACGCGAGGCGGCTCCCCTACCAGCACCATCCCGGCCCAGACCGGATCGTCCGGCCACGGGCGCGCTCCCGCCGCCACCAGAGTCGCTGCCAGCCCGTCCGGTCGAGCGGACGGCCCCACGACCCACAGGAACCGCTCACGGCCGTGCTCGCTAAACCAGGCCCGCACCTCGGAGATGTCCCGCTCGAGGTCCGCCAGCTGCAGCCGCTGGGCCGACCCACCCGGCGTAGCCGGCGTCGGCTCGTGCCGGAGAACGAACCGCTCCTCTTCCAGAGCGACCGTGCCGGGAGCTGGCGGGAGCACCGCCCAGCCATGCTCGGCGAGCTCGACCAGACTGTCCGGAGCAGAAGATTTCGTCCCCGACCTCCCAGGTTGAGTGCTAGGGCGTCGTCGAAGATCGGTGCGAGTCGCGGCGCCTGTGCTCGAGCCGGCGAACGTAGGCGTCGAACTCGTGGCGCGGGACGAGGCCGGGACGGATCCCGCAGGCCACGGTCCGCAGCTCCCCGTCGCGGATCAGACCGCGAACCTCGTCCTCTGTGCAGCGGAGCTCGACCGAGATCTCGCGGACGGTCAGGGGTGCGGGCCAGTCCATGGCCGAACCTTACGCAGAACGCTCAGCAGGCTCGGGCAGGAAGTACGCCGTGATCCGCACCGGCGCCGCATCGGGCGGCCGATCCTCTGCCGGCCGGTTGGTGAACGGCTCGAGGAGCCGTTCGAGATCCTCTTGCAGCCGGCGGAGCTCGTCCGGCGCAAGCTCGGGCCGGGCATTGAAGAGGCCGGTCGTCCGTGCCCACGTCACATCGAGCAGCGGCTCGGTCCTGCGCACCCACTCCGAGGGAAGCGATGCGTACTTGACGAGCATCGTGTTGCTCAGCTTCCGCGCAGCACGCTGCGCTTCCGGCTCGTCCGGAATCTCGAAGTAGATCCCTCTCGCCTCGGTGCTCCATTCGCCGGCCGAGTCCCGATCGATCAACCCGGCGTCGGCGAACGTGCGAAGCTCGCTCAAAGTCGCATCGGCGTTCAAGCCCAAGCGCTCGGACGCATCTTCGACGGTGAGCGGGCCTTCTCGCCGGACGAGATCGAAGAGATCCAGGTGCACCGGATCCGCGAGCGCAAGCAGCTCGTCCACCTCGGTGACGACGAGGTCGCCGACGGAGTTGAGGCGTGACGGGTCGATCGGCACGGCCGCGACAGTAGCTGCGCCCGGGACGCGATGTTCGGCTACGCGAAGTTCTCGCGGAGCCAGCGGAGCCGTTCCGCGAGCACCGGGCCGAGCTCCGGCCGGCGCGGCAGCGCGACCATGAACGAGGCGTAGATCCAGGCGGCGTAGACCGGGAGGCACTCCTCCAGCAACGCAGCGTCGTGGTCGCCGTACGCCTCGAGCGCGATGCGCGACGCGTCGTCGTCCCGCACCTCGTCGGACAGCGTGAGCGCCGCGAGGTCGAACTCGCGCGGGCCGCGGCAGGCGGTCTCGAAGTCGTGCCAGAGCGGCCCCGGCAGGCAGTTGGCGAGATGCGCATCGCCGTGGAGCGCCTGCTGCGGCCCGCCCGGCTGCCGCAGACCGAGCTCGCGGAGGAACTCCACGTCGGCGGACGGCTCGAGGCGGTCGGTGATCGCTACGAGATCGGCGGTGTGCAGGGACGGGAGGTCTCCCTCGTAGTCGGCGAGCGCTTCGTGGATGGCTCGGAGCGCCTCGCCGGCCGCCACCGGCTCGACCTCCCGGGGCGAACCGGCGTACTTCCAGAACGCGACGATGTGGCCGCCGTGCCGATGCGGGCCGGGGTCGAGCAGGTCGGACGGCGGCACCACGGCCGCTCCGGCGCGCGCCGCGTGCGACGCGACGGCCAGCTCGCGGATCACGTCGTCCTCGGGCGGCCCGTCGGGATACGGAAGCCCACTCGAGACGCGCGCGACGAGCGGCAGCGGCCGCAGGTGGACGAGCACGTGCCAGGCGTCGCGGAGCACGACGGGGTCGTCGCTGCGGAGCCCGTGCTCCGCGGCCACCTCGACGGCGGCTCTGACCGCGCTCTCGCTCATCCGAACCCGTACGTCCCGGGAAAGCGCTCGGCGAGGAGGCGGACGAGCAGCGCGACCGGCAGGCCGACGACGTTGAGGTAGTCGCCCTCGATCCGCTCGACGAGAGCGGCCCCCTGCCCCTGGATCGCGTAACCGCCGGCGCGCCCCTCCCACTCGCGGCTCCCGACGTACCAAGCGATGTCGCGGGCCGTCAGCTCGCGGAACGAGACGCGCGTCACCTCCCCATGCACCTCCTCCCACATCGGCGTGAGGAGCGCCAGGCCGGACACCACTTCGTGTGTCCGGCCCGCGAGGCTCTCGAGCATCTCCTCGGCCTCCGCCGGCCCGGCCGGCTTGCCGTAGACCCTGCCCTCGCAGACGACCTCGGTGTCGCAGCCGAGAACCGGACGCCCGTCGGCCTCGCGGAGAGCCGACCGCGCCTTGCCGACCGCGTGCGCGACGGGATCCTCCTCCGTCTCCTCGTACCTCGGCGCGACCACGTCGAAGGGGATCCGCAGCTGCTCGAGGATCTCCCGCCGCCGCGGCGACGTCGAGGCCAGGAGGAGCGGAGGAGCGGGAGGCTGGCTCACGCCTGCTTGCGCGCGACCCAGATGCATTCGGCGGGCCAGCGCTTCGCCCATTCGACTGGGATGCCGTAGGTCGTCGTGGCGCCTTCGGGCGGTTGCGGCTCGACGAGACCCTCGACCGCAAGACCATTCGCGAGGAGGAGCCGGATCCACTCTCCGTAGCCGAGGTTGTACGTCGCGGCGCCGTCTCCCTCGTCGATGCGGCGCAGCCCGAAATAGGGCCGCAGCAGCTCGTCGATCTGGTGGCCGGCTTCTTCGTCGAGACACATGCGGGCGAAGGGACTCGTCACGTTGAAGACGAGGAGTCCGCGTGGCCGCAGTAGCCGTCCCACCTCCGGCACGACCCGCGACGGATCGCCCCACGAAAGCGCGCCATGGTCGGAGAAGATGACGTCGAAACTCGCGTCCGGCAGCGGAACGTCCTCGGCTGCCGCGTGTATGAGCGGGAAATCGGCGCCCAGCGAGCGCGCGTGCTCGATCTGTCGCTCGGAATAGTCGAGACCGACGCAATATGCGCCGCGCGCCGCCAGCACGATCGAGAAGCGCGCCGCGCCACACCCCAGCTCGAGGACGTCCTTGCCTGCCACGTCGCCGAGCAGTCCGAGCTCAGCCTCCCGAATCTGCCAGGTTCCCCAGGCATCCCCGCGGAGGAACTGACCGTGCTTCCGCTGGTATTCGTCCGCTCGTGCATTCCAGGCGGCCCGATTCGCCTCTACGTGCTCAGGCGGGCTCGCCATATCTCCTCCGCGGGCCACTTTCGCGCCCAGTCGGCGGTCACGTAGTCGTAACGCTGGTGGGTCTCGGCATCGGCCGGCGCCTGGATCTCGATCAGGTCGAGGATCTCGAAGCCGTTCGCGCGCAGGAGCCGGATCCAGTCGCCGTGCGCGAGGTGGTACTCGACCCCCTCCCCCGGCCACTGGAAGCAGAACATCCCGAACTGTGGCCGTTGCAGCGTGTCTGTCGCCGGGACATCCTCCTCGGGCGAGCAGAGGATGGCCAGCGTCGAGTTGCGGAGGAACACGAGCTCGCCGCCGGGGCGCAGCAACCGCGCCGCCTCCGGGATCCAGCGGTACGGATCGGCCCAGATCGAGGCCCCGTACTCCGAGACGGCGAGGTCGAACGAGGCGTCGGGAAGCGGCACCTCCTCGGCGAACGCCTCCACGAGCTCGAGCCCGAGCCCGAAGCGCTCTTCGCACCGCCGCGCCGTCTCGAGCTGGGCCGGAGTCGGGTCGACGCCGACGACGCGCGCCGCGCCCGCCTTCTTCAGCCAGGCGCCGAAGTACGCCGTGCCGCAGCCGAGCTCCACGACGTCCTTTCCCGCCACGTCCGGCAGAGCGCCCAGCTCGGACTCGCGGACGTGCCAGATGCCCCAGTCGATCTCGTCCTCGGCCCACGCCTCTTCCGCGCGCGCGTCCGTGTACTCGGCGTTCGCGCGCGTCCACGCCTCGACGGTCGGGTCAGTCACCGAACCAGAGCGCGATCTCGCGCTCCGCAGACTCATGCGAGTCGGAGCCGTGCACGAGGTTGTCGGGCATCGACGAGGCGAGGTCACCGCGGATGCTGCCGGGCGCGGCGTTCGCGGGATCCGTCGCGCCGATCGTTGCGCGCAGCGTCGCGATCGCGCCTTCGCCCTCCACGACGAGCGCCCAGGTCGGGCCGGAGGTGATGAAGGCGACGAGCTCGCCGAAGAACGGCTTCTCGCGGTGCTCGGCGTAGTGCGCTTCCCCGAGCTCGCGACTCGCCGTGACGAGCCTGCCGTCACGGATCTCGAAGCCGCGCGCCTCGATCCGGCCGAGGATCTCGCCGGCGAGCCGGCGCTGCACGGCGTCGGGCTTGATCAGGATGAGGCTGCGCTCCACGGCCACGGCGCGCCACTGTATCGGTCGCGGCGCTGCGACTCAGCGCCTGCTGGTGCGCCGCGCCCGCCGCGTCCCGAGGGCGGGAGGCGCACCCGGCACCGCGGGCTCGATCGGCGCCTCGCAGAAGGGGCACACCTGCCAGATGGGCTCGAGCGGCGAGCCGCAGCTCGCGCACGCCTGCTTGAGCTTCGTCGTGCACACGGGGCAGACGAGGTAGCCCGAGTCGACCTCGGCGTGGCAGACCGGACAGCGCAGGTCGGCCGCGGAGATCCGCTCCTCCATCGCCTTGATCTCGAGCTCGCGCTCGCGCACGTCCTCGAGGTATTCCGGCGGGCGAAAGAGCATGTAGATGAACGGCCCGATGAAGGGGATGACGAGCGCGACGAGCACCGAGAGCCCGATGAGCAGCGGATCCTCGATCCGGCGGCGGGCGTCCTTGTACGTCCAGTAGCCGAGGCACAGCCAGACCACGAAGGCGAAGAACGCGAAGCCGTTGATCACTGCATGCGAGGTGCCCGAGCTGATGAAGCTGGCGAGCGTCACAGGAGCATCCTGCCGATAAAGAAGCCTGCGGCGAAGGCGGAACCGATCACGCCGACGAGGACCACGGCAGCAAGCATGAACATAGACAGCTTCTCGCGGGGCTTATAGGTCGCGGTCTTCGCCACTGAGCTCCGCAAGAAGGTACAGGGAGCCGGTGACGAGCACCGCCCCTTCGGCGCCTGCGAGCTCGAGCGCGCGGGCTCGGGCAGCAGCGGGATCGGGCTCCGCTTCGACGCGATCGAAGTGCGCGGCGGCGAGCGCGGCGAGCTCCGGTGCGGGCAGGGCCCGGCCGTGGCGGCTCTCCGTCGCGACGAGCGTGGAACCGAGGACGGACAGCGCCTCGAGCATCATCCCGGGCCGCTTGTCGCGCAGGATCGAGCAGAGGATCGTCCACTCGCCGCCCGGCGCCGAGGGCAGCCGCGGCAGCAGCCAGCCGACCCCCGCGAGGTTGTGCGCGCCGTCCCAGATCTCGAGCGGCCCCTCCCCGCGCTGCTCGAGACGGCCGGGCAGCGCGACCTCGTCCGCGGCATGCGGATCGACGGGCCGGCCGAGGAAGGACTCCGCCGCCGCGACCGCGAGGGCGAGGTTGCTGCGACCGGTGACGACGACGGCTGCAGCGCCGTTCTCGTCAGCGAGCTCCCGCCACTCCGGCTCCCCGAGGACGACGGTGCAGCCCGGCTGCACGACCGCGAGCTTCTCGGCGGCGATCGCCTCGCGCGTCTCGCCCAGCACGTCCATGTGGTCGAGCGCGACGCTCGTGACGACGACGACCCGCGCGCGGAGGACGTTCGTCGCGTCGTAACGGCCGCCGAGCCCCGCTTCGACGACCGCGACGTCGACCTCCGCTTCTGCAAATGCGAGCAGCGCGGCGACCGTCAGCGCTTCGAACTGCGTTGCGCGCAGAGACTCCGCCGCCGGCCGCACTGCCGCGATCGCGCCCTCGAAGTCCGCTTCCTCCCCGCCGATACGGATCCGCTCGCTCCAGCCGCGCACATGCGGCGAGAGATACGCGCCCACCGAGAGTCCGGCGTCGAGTAGCAGCGCTTCCGTCAGCCGCGTCGTCGTCGACTTGCCGTTCGTGCCGACGACGTGGATCGCCGGGAACCGCTCCTGCGGCTCGCCGAGCTCGCGGAGCAGTGCCCGCATGCGCTCCGTGCCGAAGCCGTCGACCGGCCACGGCGAGAGGGACTCAACCCAGCGCGTCGCGCTCGGCAAGGTACTGGGCGAGCTTCTCACGTTCGGCGTCGACGGCTTCGGGCGCCGCGTTCGCGACGAACTTCTCGTTCGCCAGCATGCGCTCCGCCCGCTCGATCTCCTTCTGGACGCGAGCGCGCTCGGCCTCGACGTCGCCGTGCCCGTCGTCGCCCGGCCGCACGACCGCCTCGAAGATGCGGGCCGAGTCGCCCGTCAGCTTGATGCGCACCCCGCTGCGCCGGTAGATGCGAGCGGCGGTCTGCGCGCTCTCCATCGTCTCGAGCTCGCCCTCCCAGGTCTCGGGCTCGGGCCACGGTGCCACGATCAGCCGCGTCTCGCGCGCCGGCAGGTTCGTCCAGATCTCCTCCGTCACGTGCGGCATCACCGGATGGAGCAGCTTGAGCAGCCGCTCGAGAGCAGCGAACGCCGTCGCGCGCACGTCCTCCTCCTCGAGCCGCGGCTTGATCGACTCGAGGTACCAGTCGCAGAAGTCGTCGAACGTGAGGTGATAGAGGCGCTGGACGGCGTGCGCGAAGTCGAAGGCGGCGAGGTCTGCCTCGAACTGCGCTCTCGTCGCGTCGATGCGCGCGAGGATCCAGCGCTCCTCGATCGACGACGGCCGCGCGTCCGGCTCCACGCCGCCGGCCAGCAGCAGGAGCCGGCTCGCGTTCCAGAGCTTGTTCGCGAGCTTGCGCCCCTCCTCGATCGTGCCCCACGAGAAGCGCGGATCCTGGCCGGTCGTCATCTTGAGCAGCCCGTAGCGCGTCGCGTCGGCGCCGTACGGCTCCAGCGCCTCCTCGGGATCGATGCCGGTCCCGAGCGTGCGCGACATGCGCTTGCCCTCCGGGTTCTGCAGATACGAGTGGATGACCGCGTCGTGGAACGGCTCCGCTCCGATCAGCTCGAGGCCGGAGAAGATCATCCGCGCGACCCAGAGAAAGATGATGTCGCGGGCGGTGGCGAGCACGTTGCCGGGATAGAAGCGGGCGAGCTCGGGCGTCTGGTCGGGCCAGCCGAGGGTTGCGAACGGGTAGAGCGCCGACGAGAACCACGTGTCGAGCACGTCCTCGTCCTGGCGCAACTCGCTCGAGCCGCATTCGGCGCACGCCTGCGGCTCGGTCTCGGCGACGGTCACGTGGCCGTCGGGGCAGTACCAGACGGGGATCCGGTGGCCCCACCAGATCTGGCGCGAGATGCACCAGTCGCGGACGTTCTCCATCCAGTCGAGGTAGACACGGGCGAAGCGGTCGGGCGTGAACCGGACGCGTCCCTCCTTGACCGCCGCGACCGCGGGCGCTGCGAGCTCCTTCATCGCCACCCACCACTGCGGCACGATCAGCGGCTCGACCCGGCTGTGGCAGCGCACGCAGTGGCCGACCGAGTGGCGGTAGTGCTCGCGCTTCTCGAGCAGCCCACGCTCGGACGCCCAGTCGAGCACGCGCCGTCCCGCTTCCTGCTGGCTCAACCCCGCGAGCTCGCCGGCGGCGTCGTTCATCACTCCGTCCGCGCCGATCACCGCGAGCTCGGGGAGGCCGTGGTCGCGGCCGATCTCGAAGTCGGTGGGATCGTGTCCGGGCGTGATCTTGAGCGCTCCGGTGCCGAACTCCATCTCCACCCGCTCGTCGGCGATCACGGGCACGCGGCGCTCGACGAAGGGCACGACCACCTCCTTGCCTACGAGCCGGCGGTAGCGCTGGTCGTCGGGATGGACGGCGACCGCGACGTCGGCGAGGATCGTCGCCGGCCGCACGGTCGCGATCGTGACGTGGCCCGAGCCGTCGCTGAGCGGATAGCGGACGTACGAGAGCGTGTCGTCGGCGTCCTCGTGCTCAACCTCGAGATCCGAGAGCGCAGTGAGGTCGCGCGGGCACCAGTTGACGATGCGGTTCGCGCGATAGATCCACCCCCGTTCGTAGAGATGGACGAACCAGCGCATGACCGCGCGGTAGTAGCCCTCGTCCATCGTGAAGCGCGCGCGGCGGTAGTCGAGCGAGGCGCCGAGGAGACGGAACTGGCTCATGATCGTGCCGCCGTAGCGCTCGAGCCATTCCTGGACGTAGGTGTCGAAGCCTTCGCGGCCGAGGTCCCGCTGGCTCCGTCCCTCCTGCGCGAGCGTCCGGCCGATCGCCGCCCAGGTCGAGATGCCGGCGTGGTCGTAGCCGGGCTGGAAGAGCGTGTTGAAGCCGCGCATGCGGTGCCAGCGGACGAGCGTGTCCTCGAGCGAGAGCTGCAGGCAGTGGCCGATCGTCAGCGAGCCGGAGATGTTCGGCGGCGGGTGCATGACGACGAACGTCTCGCCGGGAGCGTCCGGATCGGCCTCGTAGAGACCCTCCTCCTCCCAGGTCTGCTGCCAGCGCGCCTCGACGCCCTGCGGTTTGTAGAGCGGATCCATGCGCGAAATGTCGTCAGGCAGCGACTATGCCCGCAGCCTAGCGGTGTCGCGCTTCGGCTGTGGCCAGGTGCCGCCGACCTGCTCGAGGATCGACTCGAGCATGTGGAACGAGGACATGACGTGCTCGCGCGCGAGCGCCCGCGCGCCCTCGGCGCTGCCGGCCGCGAGCGCCTGACGGATCGCGCGGTGCTGCTCGGCGTTCTTCGCGTAGAGGTCGTCGATCGAGTGGTCGCCCGGCGCCCAGACGGCTGGCCCCGAGAACGAGCGGCGCGCGCTCTTCGCGAGTTGCTCGACGAGCGGCAGGTCGGCGACGCGGTAGACGACGTCGTGGAAGGCGTGGTTCGCGCGCACCCATTCGCCCATGATCGAGCGTCGCGCCTCGCCGGGCTCCCGCGAGCGGAGGTCCTTGGAGATCGTGGCGAAATGCCGCTCCGCGCCCTCGAGCTCCGCGAGTTCCTCGGGTCCCACCTTCGCCGCGGCGACCTCGGTGGCGAGCGCCTCGAGCTCGGCGCGCACCATGAACGCCTCGTGCAGCTCCTCCCGCGAGATCGTCCGCACGCGGACGCCGCGATTCGGGACGAACGAGACGAGCCCGAGCGCCGCGAGCCGGCGAAGTGCCTCGCGGATCGGCGTGCGCGAGACGTTGAACTGCTCGGAGAGATGCTCCTGGCGGAGGACGGTCCCCGGCTCGAGCTCGCCGGACACGATCGCCTCCTCGATCACGAGCGCGATGTCGTCGGCCTTCGTGGAGTCGAGGCTCATGCGACGAGTGTACGCCCGCTCGGCGGGCTCGAGGATCGGTCTCCTATCGGCGCAAAGCTGCCCGCGTCCCGTTGCGGATCAGCCGTTATCGTCGGCTCCGAGGGCGGAGGGATGCAACCCCACCCTTGGGCGGGGGTGTGGCCGGATTCGGGCGGAGAGTGCCGCGCCACCGGCCCGCGGTCACTCGTTGTCGTGGTCCCGCTCGCAGAAGTCGGGGCACGTGCACTCGGCCAGCTGAGCGGCCGGAGGATCGTCCGGCTCGAGCAGCTCGCCGTCTTCGAACCGTTCCTTCGTCCTGATGATCGTCTCGGTCATGTCGATCCTCCTCGGTCGAGTCGTTCGTAGGCGGGCAGGGTCAGAAAGTCTTCGAGCTCCTCCGAGAGGGCGACGGCGGCAAACAGCTCCTTCGCCTCGTCGGCGGCTTCCACGAGCTCGATCTCGTGGCGGACGAGCTTCTCGTCGACGCGCCCGTTCCGCACCCACTGCCAGATCTGCGAGCGGGAGATCTCGGCCGTCGCCGCGTCCTCCATCAGGTTGTCGATCGCCGCCGCGCCGACGCCGTTCAGCCAGGAGTCGAGGTAGCGGACGCCGACGGAGACGTTCGTCCGCACGCCCGCGTCGGTGATCTCGCCGGGCGTGTCCGGGATCGACAGCAGGGCCGCCTCGTCCGGCACGACCTCCTCGCGCAGCCGCTCGAGCTGGTTCGGCCGCTCGCCCAGCACATCGTCGAAGACCTCGGTGCAGACGGGCACGAGGTCCGGGTGCGCGACCCACGAGCCGTCGAAGCCGTCGCCCGACTCGCGCTCCTTGTCCTCGCGCACCTTGGCGAGCGCGATCTCGTTCGCCTCGGCGTCCTTGCGAGACGGGATGAAGGCCGCCATGCCGCCGATCGCGTGCGCGCCGCGGCGGTGGCAGGAGCGGACGAGCAGCTCGGTGTAGGCGCGCATGAACGGCACGGTCATCGTCACCTGCGCGCGGTCGGGCAGCACCCAGTCGCGCGTCCGGAACTTCTTGATCGCGCTGAAGATGTAGTCCCAGCGGCCGGCATTGAGCGCGCAGCCCCAGTCGCGCAGCTCGTGGAGGACCTCCTCCATCTCGAAGGCGGCGAGGATCGTCTCGATCAGGACGGTGCAGCGGACCGTGCCGTGCGGCAGGCCGAGCTCTCCCTCGGCGAGCGCGAACGCGTCCGCCCAGAGACGCGCCTCGAGGTGCGACTCGAGCTTCGGGAGGTAGAAGTACGGCCCGCTTCCGCGCTCGAGCTGCTCGCGCGCGTTACGCGCCATGTGCAGCCCGAAGTCGAAGAGTGAGCCGGAAACGGGCTCGCCGTCGACGAGGACATGGCGCTCGGGCAGGTGCCAGCCGCGCGGCCGGATAAGGAGCGTCGCGATCTCCTCGTTCAGCCGGTACGTCTTGTCGGCCGTCTCGAGCGAGATCTCCCGCCGGACGGCGTCCGTCACGTTGCGCTGTCCCTCCACGACGTTCTCCCACCTCGGCGAGCACGCGTCCTCGTAGTCGGCCATGAAGATGCGCGCGCCCGAGTTGAGGGCGTTGATCATCATCTTGCGGTCGACTGGGCCGGTGATCTCGCAGCGGCGGTCGCGGAGGTCCGCCGGCGCCTCGGTGACGCGCCACTCGCCGTTACGCACGTCCTTCGTCCCCGGCAGGAAGCGCGGGAGCGCGCCACGGTCGAGCTCCGCCTGCCGCTCGCGGCGCTGCTC
>JAICZB010000117.1 GCA_025933895.1 Thermoleophilia bacterium | reverse complement strand
GATGCGCGAGGTTGCAGGGGACGGCCAGTACGGCGGCTTCTACGAGCTGCCGGACGAGGACGTCCTGCGCGTCTGGGCAGCGGGCGTCGAGGAGACGCGCGGGCTTCTCGAGCACGGCTGGCGAGCTGAGAGGACTCAGCCACTCTGAGCCTGGAGCCAGGACTTGATGTTGCCGGCCCCCTCGCCGGCGTTCGCGCCCCTAGCGGGCGGAGCGACCCGGTGTGGCGTCGGCTGCGGCCGCGGCTCGTTTCCGCCGCTGCTCAGGACGAGGGCCGCTTCGAGCCCGGCGACAGCCGCCGCGACAATTGCGGCCACCACAGCGAGATTCCGCCTCGTCCACGGTCGCGGCCGGTCGCCCCGCCGAGGCGCGAGGATCTCGGTCGCGCCGCGCGAGGTGTCCGCCGGCAGGGGCAACGTCTCGGCCTCCGCCGCGGGCGCGAGCATTCGAGCCAACGCGGCGGCCGAGGAAGGCCTGTCCTCGGGCCGGATCGCAAGACACGCAGTGACGGCGGCGGCGAGCTCCCTCGGAGCGTCCGGCACTCGAGCGGCGATGTCCGGAGGCCGGAAGCCGTCCTCCTTTCCGAGGTCGGCGAGCGAGGTGGCGGTCCGCGAGGGCTCGCCGGTGAGGAGCTCGTAGAGCACGGCGCCCAAGGCGTAGATGTCGGCGGCCGCGGTGACCCGCTCGCCGCGCGCCTGCTCGGGGGCGAGGTAGCCGGCAGTGCCGAGCACGGTGCCTGTGAGCGTGAGCCGCGTCCCCTCGTGGCCGGCGGCGATGCCGAAGTCGCCGAGCTTGAGGACACCGTCGCTGCGGAGCAGGAGGTTCTGGGGCTTCACGTCGCGGTGCACGAGGCCCGCGGCATGGGCCGCAGCGAGTCCGGCGCAGGCCTCCATCCCGAGCGACGCAGCCTCGGCGGCCGGCAACCGCCCGCGCCGCACGACGAGCTCGGCAAGCGTCTCTCCTTCGACGTACTCCATGGCGATGAACGGCCGGCCGTCGTCCGCGCCGACGTCGAAGACGCGCACGACGTTCGGGTGCGCGAGCCGGGCCGCGAGGCGCGCCTCACGGAGGAAGCGCCGCCGCAGGTCCTCGACGCGGGCCAGGTTCTCGGCTAGCCGTTTCAGCGCTATCGGCCGGTCGAGCTCGACGTCGTGCGCGAGATCGACGGTGGCCATCGCTCCGTGCCCGAGAGGTCGAACGAGCTCGTAGCGGCCCGCAACGCGGGTCACGGTGCTCATTTGTCCTTGCCGCCCTTGTCGCCGTGACCGTGGTGCCCGTGTTCGTCGTGGTGGTCCTGCTTGTCGGGCGGCTTTGGCTTCTGGGGCACAGTCACCACCGTGGTCACCGTGCACGTGAGGCGGCCGGCGAGCCGGTCGACGCCCGTGATGAGCGGAGAGCGGAGGCGAAGCGGCAGCTTGTGCCGGGCCGCGCGCACCTCGTCGCGAAGAGAGTCGGCGAGGTGCATGGCGCGGCAACTGTTGCCTGCGGACGCGGCGGCTTCGATCTTCGACGCCTGTCCCTCCCAATCATGTGCCAGGGCCCGCGGCACCCCGTGGAAAGCGGCCTGCCTTGCGCGCGAGCCGCCACCGCAGCCTGCGGCCAAGACGGCGACGAGCGCTGCGACCGAGACGATCCTCAACACCTTCCCCCATGTACCCGACATCGGGATCAACGTAGCCTCGCATTTGCGGCCGAGAGCCGTTAAGATGGTGTTAATGCCGATGCTGCACGGCTGTGCTTTTCCGGGGTGCTCGACCTTCACGCTGAGTACGTACTGCGTCGAGCACGAGTTGCTCGTGCGTGCGCTCAAGGAGTCCGAGCGCACACACACGATCTCTGCGCTCGACGAACCCTTGACTGCCGAGCTCGAGACCCGCGGTGCGAACATGGCCACCGAGCCGGGCACAGCTCTGATCTAGAAAGCGGGCCCGGCCGGCCGGTCGACCGCTATGGGATCGGCCGGTTACTCAGATCTGACGAGCGGGTGCGCCACGTGGACCGGGGCGGCGGCCTTCGCCTGGGACGGCGGCCCGTCGAACGTGACGGCCTGCTTCTTCATGCACGAGGTGCACGGAGCTGCCGACACCTCGGTCCTGCCCTGCGAGAAGAGCGCGATCGTACCCGGCACGGCTATCACGAAGGCGGCGACCGCGGCGGCCGAGGCTGCCGAAGCGGCCGTGGCCGAACGCACCAGGCGCCGCCGCAGCGCGTGCGTCCGCAGCTCGGACGAGCCGACGGGACACTCGGCCACGGAGTCGTGGAACACCATGGTCAGAGCAGTGATCTCGCGCGACCACGAGCTGCACGCCGCGCAACCGAGAAGATGACGCTCCAGCCGCGCGGTCTGGAGCTCGTCGAGCTCCCCGTCCAGGCGACAGGAGGCGAGTGCGCGCCACTCACTGCAGCGGTCGGCGTCCATCATCACAACGTTATAGACGCCCAGTGCCGGCGGAGGTTAGCTCCGCCGAGTCTCGAGCCATCCCGCGCTCAGTTGCCGGCGGTGGCCTTGACCCGGTACGTGGGGTCCGGGATCCAGTAGTTCACGACCCACTTCTTGCCGGCGACCCGGTGGACGCCGAGGGTGAAGGCGAGCGTCCGGACACCCGATCCCTTGCGCGGGTTGAGCACCACCTGGAGGAACAGATCGTTCTTGCGCGACTCCTTGACGATCAGGCTCGTCGTCTTCGCGTTGCGCGCGGGGTAGAACGCGACGGCGATGTTCCCCTTCCGCCATTGCGCGAGACTCATGCCGCCCCTCAGATCGGGGCCGACGATCTTGTAGGCGGCGTCGAGGTTCTTCCGCTGCACCGCAGTCTCCAGGAACGTGCGAGCGACCTGGAGCGCGGCAGGCGCCGCCGCCACCTTCGGGTTCTTGGTAGCCGACGTGGTCGAGGTCGGTCCTTTCGACCCCAGCGTCGAGACCGGGGCCGCCTGGCTCGTGCCGCGGCTGCTGAGGTAGACGCCGAGGAAGACGGCGATTCCGATCGCGAGCACGGCGCCGCTGATCCACATCAGCCGCCGCTGCATGCGCGGCGAGGCGAGGCGACCAGTCGGAGATGGGGCCGTCGAGGACATCCGCCGCCCAAGGTACCAGAGGACCTTGGCGGTCGGAGAGCGATTTTCCTGGGGCTGCGGAACGCTCAAAACGCGTGCCTCGACGGGTCGAAAGCGGTACCGAGCAGGATCAGCAGCAGCCCGAGCACGAAGAGGCCGAGCGAGGCCCGCCGCGCGTCGCTCCGTTCCTCCGGCGTCGCCTTGCGAAGGCTCCTGCGCGAGAACAGGCGGGGCGGGCCGATCGGAGTCGGCACGATGGTCGTGTTGTCGTCCTCGAAGTTACGGTCGGCGCGCATGGGCCCGCGGCTGCCGAGCGCGAGGCTCCCGAAGAGGACACCGGCCCCGACCAGGTAGAAGCCGACGGCGAGCGCGTGCGAGAGGTTCTTGCCGGCGAGCGCGCCGAGCGCGACCGAGATCGCAGCCGTCCCACCCACGAGCACGGCGACGATGACGGCGATACGCCGGAGTGCGCCGCGCAGCACGTACAGCCCTTCCGGGCTCCCGCTAGTCGACGCTGGCGGCAAGCGACGGCCTGCGCCGGATCTCGTCCTCGTCCATCGGCCAGCGCTCGAGTGGGAAGTGGCATGCGTAGGAGTGGTCGCTCGATCCCGCCACGGGCGTCAGCTCCGGCTCGTCGACGTTGCACTTGCCGTCGACGAAGCGCGGGCAGCGCGGGTGGAAGCGGCAGGCAGCGGGCGGGTTGATCGGGCTCGGGACGTCTCCCGTGAGCACGATCTGCTTCCGCGCTCGGCCGAGCGTCGGGTCGGCGATCGGCACCGCCGAGAGCAGGGCGCCGCTGTACGGGTGCTTCGGCTCCGCGTACAGCTCCTGCTTCGATCCGGTCTCGACCGGCTTGCCGAGATACATGACCATGACGCGGTCGGAGACGTGCCGGACGACGTTCAGGTCGTGCGCGATGAAGATGTACGTGAGGTCGAAGTCGCGCTGGAGGTCCTTGAGCAGGTTCAGGATCTGCGCCTGAACCGACACGTCGAGCGCCGACACCGGCTCGTCGCAGATGATCAGCTTCGGGTTGATCGCGAGCGCGCGCGCGATGCCGATCCGCTGGCGCTGGCCGCCCGAGAACTCGTGCGGGAAGCGGTTGTAGTGCTCCGGGTTGAGGCCCACGATCTCGAGCAGCTCTTGCACACGCCGCTTCCGGTCCTTGTCGGTGCCGATCCCGTGCACGTCGAGAGGCTCGGCGACGATCTCGCCGACCCGCTTGCGCGCGTTGAGCGACGCGTACGGATCCTGGAAAACCATCATCATGTCGCGGCGGATCGGCCGCATCTGGGTTCGGCCGAGATGCGTGATGTCGCGGCCGTCGAAGATGATCTTCCCTCCCGTCGGCTCGAGCAGCCGGGCGACGCAACGCGCCATCGTCGACTTGCCGCAACCCGACTCGCCGACGACACCGAGGGTCTCGCCGGCCTCGACCGTGAAACTGACGCCGTCGACCGCCTTGACCTGCGCGATCTCCTTCTGGAACACGAGGCCGCGGGTGACAGGGAAGTACTTCTGCAGGTCCTCGACGACGAGCAGCTCGCTCATGCGGCACTTCCTTCCACGCCGGTGAGCGCGGCTTTCTTGGCGGCCCAGATCCTTTCGCGCTCGGCGTCGTCGAGATGGCAGCGATAGCGGTGATCGGCCTTGTCCGGTGCCGGATCCAGCCCGGGCAACTCCGCGCGGCACTTGTCGAACACGTAGGCGCAGCGCGGGTTGAAGGCGCAGCCCCTCGGTGGATGCAGCAGCGACGGCGGCTGGCCGGGAATCTGCTCGAGCCGCGTGGCGACCTGCTCGAGCCGCGGCAGGGAGCCGAGCAGGCCCCACGTGTACGGCATCTGGGGCGCCGCGAAGAGGTCGTCGACCTTCGCCTCCTCGACGACCCGGCCGCCGTACATCACGAGCACGTCGTCGGCGAGCTCGGCGACGACGCCGAGGTCGTGCGTGATCATCACGATCGCCGCGCCGTGATCGTCCTGCAGCTTCTTCATCAGCCGCAGGATCTGGGCCTGGGTCGTCACGTCGAGCGCGGTCGTCGGCTCGTCCGCGATGATGACCTCGGGCTGGTTGATCAGCGCCATCGCAATCATCACGCGCTGGCGCATGCCGCCGGAGAACTGATGCGGGTAGTCGTCCACCCGGGTTTCGGCGCGCGGGATCTCGACCTCCTGGAGAGCCTGGATCGCGCGGCGACGTGCCTCGTCGCGGCTCACGTCGTTGTGCAGGCGCACCGCCTCCTCGAGCTGCCAGCCGATCTTCTTGACCGGGTTCAGCGAGGTCATCGGGTCCTGGAAGATCATTCCGATCCTCCGGCCGCGGATCTTCTGTAACCGCGAGCTCGAGGCACGGAGGAGCTCTTCGCCGTCGTACCGGACCGAGCCTTCGACCTCCGCGATCTTGCGGTCGACGAGGCCCATCACGGTGAGGAAGGTGACGCTCTTGCCCGAGCCCGACTCGCCGACGACGCCGAGCGTCTTGCCGCGGTCGAGCTCGAAGCTGACACCGGAGACGGCCTTGACGACGCCGTCGTCGGTGCGAAAGCGCGTGTGGAGGTCCTGGACTTCGAGCAGCGCCATCGCTCAAGCCAGCCGGATGCGTGGGTCGAGCCACGCGTAGAGGACGTCGACGAGGAAGTTGAAGGTGATGACCGAAAGGGTCGCGAACAAGACGATCCCCACGATCACCGGCAGGTCGAAGCGGGGTGCGGCCTGGACGAGCTGCGCGCCGAGGCCCGGCATTCCGAAGACGATCTCGATGAACACGACGCCGCCGAGCAGGAGGCCGAGGTCCATGCCGAGGATCGTCACCACCTGGAGCATGCTGTTGCGGAGCACGTGCTGGACGAGGACGCGCGAGGGCGAGGCGCCCTTGGCGCGAGCAGTGCGGACGTAGTCCTCCGACATCGTCTCCATGACGTTGGCGCGGATGAGCCGCGTGTACAGCGCGGCGCTGCCGACGGCGAGCGTGATCCAGGGCAGGAGCAGGTGGTAGGCCCACTGTCCCGGACCCGAGCAGACACCGATCGCGTGGGTCGGTTTGAGGTTGCAGTAGTCGCCGATCGGCGTCCAGCCGAGCCTGAAGCCGACGAGGTAGATGAGGATCAGTCCGATCCAGACCGACGGCGCCGAGATCCCGACCAGCACGAAGATCATGCCCGAGCGGTCGAGGATCGAGCGGGGCCGCAGCGCCGAGATGACCCCGGTCGGAATCGCGATCGCGAGATACATGACGACACCGCCCACGACGATGGAGGCGGTGACGGGAATCTCCTGCCCGAGCATCGTGCGCACCGGCAGCCCGTTCACGAAGGAGTAGCCGAACGAGCCGTGCCGGACGAGATTCCACACGAAGAGCCAGTACTGCTGATAGATCGGCAGGTTGAGGTGCAACTCGCGCCGGATGTGGGCCACGATCTCCGGCTTGGTCGCCTTACCGGCCGCAAGCGTGGCCGGGTCAGCCGGGACCACGAAGAAGATCACGTACGTGATCATCGTCGCCACGACGAAGAGGAAGAAGGCCCAGAAGATGCGGCGGATGAGGTACTGAGTCACTGCCTACCTGTGCGATTCGGATTGGTCGGAGATTCGGATTCTAGGACTTTCGGAGGGGCGCCGGGCGGCGCCCCTCCGTTGGTCCGGTATCTGCTCCGGTCGATCCCTACTTGACCTTGAGCACGTTCCAGAACGGCTGGCCCCACCACTTGCTGTAGAGCCAGTTGTGCACCCGGTTCGAAGTCAAGGTCCGGGTGGTCGAGACCTGGGTCGGAATGAGCGGGGCGTAGTTGTTCATGAACACCTTGTCCAGTGCCCCGTAGAGAGACGCCCGCTTTGCACCGGTGGCAGCGGCCGCCTTGTCCATCATCGCGTCGAACTTGTTGTTGTTGAAGTACATGTAGTCGACGTTTCCGGTGTCGCCGATCGTACGACCGTCGAAGTTGACGTTGAAGTAGTCGTAGCCGTCCGGATAGTCGGCGCACCAGCCGCCGAAGGCGGTGATGTTGTAGCCGTTCGGGCCCAGAGCGGTCGACTTCGTCTCGAGCGGGCCGTAGAAGCTCGACGGGTCGGACTGCTGCAGCGAGGGCTTCATGCCCAGCTTCGTCGCCTGCGCCTCGATGTACTCCGCAACGTTCGTCTGGTACACGCTCGACGGACGGTAGTAGATGACGAGCTTGGCGCCGTTCAGCGCGCTGCCGCCGATCTGCTTCGCCTTGTTGAAGTTCCCGGCCGCCGGGTACGTGTTGAACTTCTTGTAGCCCGGGATGGCCGGCACGAGGATCTGATCCGACGGAGCT
>JAICZB010000088.1 GCA_025933895.1 Thermoleophilia bacterium | reverse complement strand
GCGCAGCCCGGCGGCGAGCGGATTCCGCAGGACGAACGACGCGAGGTACGGCGTGGCGTGGTCGTGCGAGAGGGGATCCAGCCGGGCGCCGCCGAGCGTCAGCACCGAGCGCGAGAGAAAACGCGTGTCGGAGGCGAAGAAACCGGAGGCCGTGGCGAGCCCGTCGACGTCGCCGCGCTCGTCGCAGACGCAGAAGGTCGACCCGTCGAGAACCGTCAGGGGCAAGGGACTACGCCGCTGGCCCGACTGCCTGCTTGCTCTCCTCGTCGAAGAGCAGCACCTTCTCGAAAGGCACGGAGAACTGCTCCCGCTCCCCCGCGTGCAGCCGCGGCTCCACCGGCAGCTTGACCACGATCTCGTGGTCGCCCAGCCGGAGGTGCGCGAGCTGCTCGTCGCCGAGGTACTCGACGACCTCGACCGCGGCGTCGAGACTGCCGGATCCCGCGTGACCGTTCCCGAGCCGCACGTGCTCCGGGCGGAACCCGGCGAGCTGCCCCGTGCCGCCGATGCCGATGACGGACGAGGGCAGCATGTTCATCGCCGGCGAGCCGATGAAGCGCGCGACGAAGGTGTTGGCGGGGTGCTCGTACAGCTCCTCGGGAGTGCCCAGCTGCTGCAGTTGCCCGGTGTTCATGACCGCGATCCGGTCGCCCATCGTCATCGCCTCGATCTGGTCGTGGGTGACGTAGATGGTCGTCGTGCCGAGGCGCTGCTGGAGCCTCAGGATCTCCGCGCGCGTCTGGACGCGGAGCGCAGCGTCGAGGTTGGAGAGCGGCTCGTCCATGAGGAACGCCTTCGGCTCGCGCACGATGGCCCGCCCGAGCGCCACCCGCTGGCGCTGACCGCCGGAGAGCTGCCTCGGCTTGCGCTTGAGGAAGTCGCCCAGCTCGAGCACGTCCGCGGCCTGGCGCACGCGCCGGTCGATCTCGGCCTTCCGCACCTTCTGGTTGCGGAGGCTGAAGGCGAGGTTGTCGAACACCGTCATGTGCGGGTAGAGGGCGTACGACTGGAACACCATGGCCACGTCGCGGGCGCCCGGCGCGACGTTGTTCACCACCCGGTCGCCGATGAAGATGCGACCGCTCGTGATGTCCTCCAGCCCGGCGAGCATCCGCAGGGCCGTCGTCTTGCCGCAGCCCGACGGGCCGACGAGGACGAGGAACTCGCCGTCCGCGACCTCGATGTTCAGGTCGTCGACGGCGGTCGTCTGGTCGAAGCGCTTGGTCAGGTGCTCGAACGTGATCGGTGCCATCAGACCTCCCGGGCTTCCGCGGGCAGCACGAAGTGCGCCACGGCGACGAAAGAGTAGGCAACGGTGAGCGTGAGGAACGGCATCACCGCGGCGGCGACACCGGCGACGTTGACGAGGAGCAGCGCGAGCCCGAGCAGCCCGGTTGCACCCGGTCGCTGCGCCGCGAGCGTGGCTGCGTCCCGGGCAGCGACGCGCAGCGGTAGTTCCGGCTCGGCGACGGCGACCGTCGCCAGCAGGGCCGCGTAGATACCGAGGAGGACGACGAGGTAGAGCGTGACGAACGCGAACGGCCAGCCGACGCTCGACCGCGTGTAGAAGTGGACGGCGACCCCGGCGAGCACGCCGAGAGCCACGCCGGCCGCGCCGAGCGCGAGACCGCGCCGCCAGTGCATCCGCAGCCCCTGCCACGCGTCCGCCACCGCGACGTTGCCCGTGCGCACCAGCGTCACCGAGCAATGCGCAAGAGCCGTGACGAGCGGGCCGGCGAGCACTGCGAGCACGAGCAACGCGTGTACCGCGACGGCGGCGACTGCGGAGAAGACGAGGACCGCGCCGAGGGCCGCGTTGACGGGGACGAGCCGCCACGAGTTCCGGTAGAGATCACCGAAGGCGAGCCCGAGCGCACGCCGCGCGGTCATCCCTTCACCCCCGCGGAGACGACTCCCGAGACGAAGAAGCGCTGGAAGGCGAGGAAGACGATCAGGACCGGGATGATGGCGATGATGCTGCCTGCCGCGATCTCCGGCCACAGCGTCGTGTACGTGAAGCGCAGCTCGGCCAACCCGAGCTGGATGGTGTAGTGATCCGGATTCCCCTGGCCGAACAGGATCAGCGGCCAGAAGAAATCGTTCCACACGCCCTGGAACTGGAGGATGGCGAGCGCCGCAGTTGCGGGGAGTGCGAGCGGCAGCATGACGCGCCAGAACGTCTTGAAGTAGCCGGCGCCGTCGAGCTTCGCCGCCTCCTCGAAGTCCCTCGGGATCGTGAGGAAGTACTGGCGCATGAAGAAGAGGTTCACGGCCGAGGCGAGGTTGATCAGGATGTAGCTCCAGAAGCTGCCGAATAGGCCCCAGTGGACGATCATCACGAAGATCGGGATGAGGCGCAGCTGGTCGGGGACCATGAGCGTCCCGAGCACGAGCAGGAACAGGAGCTCGCGGCCGGGGAAGCGGAGGCGGGCGAACGCGTAGCCGCCCAGAGCAGAGAGAAAGAGGTTGCAGGACACGACCACTGCCGCCAGGAAGAGGCTGTTCTTGATGTAGGTCGGGAAGTCGTACTGCGTCCAGACCAGGTGCCAGGCCGACGTCGTCCACGGATGCGGCAGGCCGACGTTGACGCTGTCCGGGATCGACTTGAAGGCCGTGACGATCGTGTACAGGAACGGCACGAAGAAGACCGCCGCGACCGCGAGCATGATCGCGTAGAGCAGAACCTTGCGGACGACCTCCGAGCGAGCCCGCCCGGGGATGTACGGCTTCGCCTGCACGATCGGCGTCTGCGCGGTCATGCGGCCTGCTGCCTTCCTACGGTGAACCGCTCCACGACGGTCAGCGCGAAGATGAGGATGAAGTAGAGGACGCCGGCCGCGGCGGCGATTCCGAAGTCGGAGACCCCGAACGCTGCGTTGTAGATGTAGATGATGGGATACATCGTCGAATAGTTCGGGGCGCCCGATGCTCCCGCCGCCACGATGAACGGCTGGTCGAACAGCTTGAGGGCCCCGATTCCGAAGACGACCAGGCAGAAGAAGTGCGCCGGCCGGAGCAGCGGGAACGTGATCTTCCAGAACGTCCGCCAGGCGCCGGTGTCGTCCAGCGCGGCCGCCTCGTAGACGTCGTCCGGGATCGCCTGCAGCGCGGCGAGGTAGAACAGCATCACCGTGCCCGAGGTCGTCCAGGTGTTCATGCCGACGATCCCCCACCCGACGGTCCCCGCATTCCCGTACCAATCGGTGCCGAAGCCGAAGGCGTGGTTGAACAGACCGCCCTGGCTGAAGACGTAGAGGACGATCACCGCGATTGCGACCGATGAGGCGATCGACGGGAAATAGAACGCGGAGCGGAAGAAGTTGCGGCCGCGGATCTTCTGGTTGATGAGGAGCGCGAGGCCCAGTCCAAGCGTCATCTCGAGCGGCACGACGGCGACGGTGTACTCGCCGATGTTCTTGAGAGCTGTGTGGAAGACCGGGTCGTGGATGACCTTCGCGTAGTTGAAGGTCCCCGTTCCCGGCGCCGTCTTCCCGAGGATCCCCCAGTGGAAGAAGCTGATGTAGACCGCGTACCCGAGCGGGTAGATGAAAAAGAGACCGAAGACGGCGGTCGGCACGAAGGCGAACGCGTAGCCCCAGCCTGCCTCGCGGACGCGGGCGCCGAGCATCGAGGCGCGGAGGCGGTTGGGCGCGGCTTCGGTCGCGGTCGTGGTCGCCATTACGGACGAGGTCGTCCCCTGCGCGGCTGGAGCCGCGCAGGGGACGGTTCAGTCGATTGGATTACTTGCCCTTGAGGGCCTTGCCGACGTCGGAGAGCATCGCCGGAATCGACTTGCTGCCCGAGATGACCGCGTTCAGGTCGTTGCCCATGACCGTGTACGCGTTGGCGAAGTTCGGGTTGCCGAAGCCCCAGCCGCGAGCGAACGGAGCTGCTGCGAGGAACGGCTTCCGGCCGCCCTTCGAAGCCACGTCCTTGCGCGGCGAGAGCGCGAGGCCCTTCGACATCCAGATCTTCTCGCCCTGCTTGCCGACGAGCCAGCTGAGCACCTTCCAGGCAGCCGCCTTGTGCGGGTTGCTCTTCGCGATCGACCAGGAGACGGTGAACGCGAGGTTCCCCTGCTTCTTGTTGTGGACCATCGGGGCGACCGAGAAGTGCGTGCCCGGATAGGTCGACGGCATGTACGGAAGCAGCCAGTTGCCCTCGAAGATGATCGCGGCGTGGCTCTGGCCGAGCTCCTGGCCGCACCAGCTACCCGACGGCGGCGTGTACGCGAGGCCGCTCTTGATCAGGCCGACGTAGAAGCCCACCGCCTTGGCGTTCGCCTTCGAGGAGAGGTGACTCGTGATCGAGCCGCCGTTCTGATACATGAAGGCACCCATCCGTGCCCAGTCCGCCGAGAGGCAGATCGGGTGCGCGACGCCGTGCTGCTGGAGCGTCTTAGCGTCGGAGCGAAGCTGCGCCCACGTCTTCGGCGCCTTGTGGAGGCCGGCCCTGGCGAAGAGCGAGTTGTTGATCTCCGTCGCGAGCGGCGACCAGTCCTTCGGGAAGCCGTAGATCTTGTTGCCCTTCTTGAAGGCGCCGAGGAGCTTCGGATAGAACGCCTTCGTGTTGAAATGGGTCTTCTTGATCAGACCGTTCAACGGCGCGATGACGCCCTGCTTGATCCAGGAGCCGATCACGCTCGAGTCGACGTAGAACACGTCCGGCGCGTTGTGAGCGGCGAACCGTGCGGTCATCGCCTGGGGGTAGTTGCCGTTGATGACCTGCCACTCGACGTGAATGCCCTTGTGCGTCCTGTTGAACGCGTTTGCCATCTGCTGGTCGAGCGCGTCCTCGTCGGGGCCCGACGACCAGCCGGCGAATGTGACGTTCGTGACCTTGTGGGTCTTGCGCCCTGCTTGCGCAGAAGCGGCGACCAGGACCACGGCCAACCCCGCCAGGCCGAGGACCATCGCTAGTCGCTTGGTCATGAGCTAGTGCCCTCCCTCGTCTGTTGGAACCGGTTTCAAAGATGAGCAGCCCAACCGTGCGATCATAAACCCGTCAGCCGGTCTTGTGTCCATTAACTCTTGGTCAGGACGCGGCTCCTCTTGACTTCAAGACGACGAGCCACCACGCTTGTTAGTGATGGAACCGGTACCAGGAGCTGCGGCACGTCCGGCGGCCGGTCCTGCCCGCATCGCCGACGTAGCGGCCCGCGCCGGCGTGGGGGTCGCCACGGTGTCTCGCGTCCTGAACGGCCGCGTCGGCGTCCGGTCGAGCACACGGGAGCGCGTGGTCGAGGCGATCGAGGCGCTCAACTACCGCCCGAGCTCGCTGGCCCGCAGCCTCTCGCTCCAGCGAACGATGGTGGTGGCGACGCTCCTGCCATGGTTTACGAACCCGTCGGCGGTGCAGCGGGTCAGAGGCATCGTCGAGGGCATCAGCGGGTCCGCGTACGACCTGATGGTCTTCGACATCGAGTCGGAGGACCGGCAGCGCCGCGCGTTCGAGCTCTTCGACCGGGGCGATCGCGCCGACGGGCTGCTCGTCGTCTCCACGCTTCCACCCGAGGCCGAGGTCGAACGCCTCCGGGCTGCCGACATCCCCTGCGTCCTCATCGACGCGGTGCATCCGTCGTTTCCGAGCATCGCCGTCGACGACGTCGCCGGGGGCGAGATCGCCACGCGGCATCTCCTCGAGCTCGGTCACCGGCGCATCGCCCTCGTCGGCGATCCACCACCGGAGTTCCGCTTCGACTGGAGCCGCGACCGGACGCGCGGCTACGAGCGGGCGCTCGCGGCGGCGGGGATCGAGGCGCGTGACGCTTACGTCCGCGAGGGGACGCGCCTGCCGCACGTCGCCCGGGCGATCGCCACCGAGCTGCTTTCCCTGCCGGAGCGGCCCACGGCCGTCTTCGCCGCGTCGGATACACAGGCGATCGGCGTTCTCGAGGCGGCCCGGGGCCTCGGCATCGATGTGCCGAGAGAGCTGTCGGTGGTGGGTTTCGACGACGTCGAGGTCGCCGCCTACGTCGGGCTCACCACCGTCCGCCAGCCGCTGCTCGAGAGCGGGCGCCGCGGGGCGAAGCTCCTCCTCGACGTGCTGGCAGGGCGGACGGTGGCGCCGCTCCGCGAGCTGTTGCCGCTCGAGCTCGTCGTTCGCGGGACGACCGGGTCCGCGCCGTCGTAGCCGGCCGATCCGCGGCTAGGCTCGAGGAGTGACGAAGGTCGAGAAGTCCGAGCGGGAGTGGCGCGAGGGGCTGACGCCCGAGCAGTACCGCGTGCTGCGCGACAAGGGGACCGAGGCGCCGTTCAGCGGCGAGTACGACCACACCTTCGAGCCGGGCACGTACCGCTGCGCCGGTTGCGGCGCCGAGCTGTTCGACTCCGACGCGAAGTACGATTCCGGCTGCGGCTGGCCCGCGTTCTCGGCGCCGTCCGGCCAGGAAGCCGTCGACGAGGAGGTCGACACGGCCTACGGGATGGTGCGCACCGAGGTCCTTTGCGCGAGCTGCGGCGGCCACCTCGGTCACGTCTTCCCGGACGGCCCGCACCCGACGGGGCTCCGGTACTGCATCAACTCCGCCGCGCTGAAGCTCGACGAGCGCTAGCGCTACCGTTCGCGGGCGCGGGCGGTTAGCTCAGCTGGGAGAGCGCCTGCCTTACAAGCAGGAGGTCGCGTGTTCGAGCCACGCACCGCCCACTACTGATTTGACTTCGACGGGCGCCGGGCTCTAGCGTCGTGGACGTGGCGTGCAGCGTGGTGTGTGTCTCGCATTCGACCGGATCGGGGGGCGACGAGATCGGGAAGCGGGTTGCCGAGCAGCTCGGGTACCTCTACGTGGACGAGGACATCGTGGCGAGAGCGGCCGCGGCCGGCGGACTCGAGCCGGGAGAGGTCGCGGACGAGGAGCGCCGGAAGTCGTACGCCACCCGCGTCCTCGAGACGCTCGCCGAGGGCGGCGGGGACGCCTGGACGCTGGCCGCAACCGCCGGCATGGAAGTCGTTCGACCGGCCGACGTTCGCGCCCTGATCCGCGAGACCGTCGTGCAAACGGCGGCACGCGGCAACGTCGTGATCGTCGCGCACGCCGCCTCCCACGCGGTCGGGCCCGGACCGCAGATGCTGCGCGTCCTCGTGACGGCGTCGCCGGAAACCCGGGCGAAGCGAGTCGCCGAGACCGAGCGGCTCGACGAGGCGCAGGCCGCGCGCACGATCAAGGATTCCGACGCGGGCCGGCGCGACTACCTCAAGCGCTTCTACTCGGTCGATCCCGAGTCCCCGACCGACTACGACGTCGTCGTCAACACCGATCACCTCTCCACCGAGCAGGCCGCGGAGATCGTCCTCCGCGCAGCCGGCCGGTAGCCCCGCGCCGCCTGCGACACTTGCCGCGTGGAAGCCGCGCAGGTGAGCCTCCTCCGCTGGCTGCGACGGCAGCTGCGGCAGCCGATCCCGATCCGCGAGCATCTCGAAGCGGCCGTCGAGAACGACGACGTCGCCGAGGCACGCCGGTTGCTGGCCGGCTTCGAGTTCAGCGACGAGCAGCGACGGAACGTGGAGCAGCTGCTCGACGCCTGGGAGCGCCAGCACGCGGGTTGACCGCGTGCCACGCGGCGGTGCCGAGCGAGACCGCGATCAAGGCCGCCGCCACGCCCTCGACCGCACGTTGCAGCGAGACGGCCAGCGCGAGTAACCCGCTCGCGACCACGAAGCCTGCGACGCAGGCGTAGGTGACGGCGATGAAGGCGGCGGTGACCTCGCCCCGCCGCTCGTCGGGAGCCAGCTCGTTCAACTCCTCCTGGGCGGTCAGGAACGCCAGGCCCTGACCGGCACCGGCAACGAGGGCTCCGAGCAGCAGCGCGGCGAACGACCCGGTCGGCGCCGCGACGATCAGGCCGCCCAACCCCACAGCCACCAGGATGCAACCGAGCGCCTGGTCGCGCCGCCACGAACCCACCCATCGCGCAGCGAGGCTCTGGGCTGCCGACGACGCCAGCAACGCCGTCGTCGCGACCGCCGCCAGGAGCGCGAGGGCGTGGGTCTGCAGCAGCGACGCCGCGTAGGAGGGAACGATCGAGAGGTAGAGGGAGAGCGCGGCCCAGCCGACACCGCCGGTGAGCGCGACGCGCAGGAAGGAGCGTCTGATCTCCGCTGGGACGCGCGGCCACTGCGGCCGCCACGGCTCGGGGGTGCCTCGGCGTGCTTCCGGCAGGCGCAGGACGACGATCGCCGCCGCGACCGTCAAGACGAGGCCGACGAGATACGGGAGCCGCAGCGGATACGGCGCGAACTCGGCCAGCATCCCGGAGAACAACGGGCCGACCGCACTGCCCGAGGGACTGCGCGAGCCCGGCGCCGAGGGCGGCGCGGCGGCGGCTTCCCTGGGGGTCGACCTCGACGAGCGCGGCGGTCGCCGGGCCGCTCACCATCGCCACTGCCAACCCTTGCACGGCGCGAGCGGTGAACAGCCAGGCGTCCCCTTGCGCGAACGCGAACAGGAGCAGCCCCACGCAGCCGGTCAAGAGGCCGCTTGCGAGCACGGGGCGCCGGCCGAAGCGGTCCGACAGCCGGCCGAAG
>JAICZB010000055.1 GCA_025933895.1 Thermoleophilia bacterium | reverse complement strand
GCTTGTCGCCGGCGAACTGGACGAGGACGCCCGTGAGCACCGGGCGCGCCTCGTCTCGCGAGGCGGCGCGCGCGACGCGAGCGATCGTCTCGAGCAGCGCCTCGCGATCGACCGTGAACGCCTGCGCCTCCGCCGGCTCCGGCAGCCGCGGGAAATCCTCCGCGTTGTAGGTGTGCAGCGTGTAGCTCGCGCTTCCCGAACCAACGTGGACAACCGACTCGGAAGCGCGGTGCTCGATCGTCACTTCCTCACCGGGAAGAAGCCGCGCGATGTCGACGAGGGTCCGGCCCGGCAGAACGACGGCTCCGTCACCCTCCACCCGCGCCGACACCGTGGCGCGCAGCGAAAGCTCCATGTCGGTGGCCGCGAGGCGCAGCTCGTCGCCGTGGGCCTCGAGCAGGATCCCGGACAGGATCTGGATGGCTGTGCGACTCGAGACGGCACGGCCGACCAATGTGAGGCTCTGCACGAGCTCGTCCTTCGTGCAGGTGATCCTCAACCCGGCACCGACTGCGATGTCACTCTCGATCATCTTGGAATTCTCGTAGAAGTCATAGGGAGTGTGGACGACGGGGAAGACGTGCTTGCGGGCGCTTGCCTCCGGTGTTCGTCGTGTGGAGCTTCATTGTGGACGATTCGGAGGGTCCCACAGGAGGGAAGCGTCAGCGGACCTGTTTCACACGTGCGGTGAGCTCTTGCACGAGGTTGTACACAGACCTGTCCTCACGGATGAGGCGGGCGATCTTGGACGTCGCGTGGATGACCGTGGTGTGGTCGCGGCCGCCGAACTCCTTGCCGATCTTCGGCAGCGAGGAGTCGGTGAGCTCACGCGAGAGGTACATCGCAACCTGTCGTGGGTAGACGATGTTCTGCGATCGCCTGTCTCCGCACAGCTCGTCGTGGGTGAGCTCGAAGCGCTCGGCGACGAGATCCTGGATCCGCTTGATCGAGACCTCCGCCGCCTCGCCCTGCGGGAACACGTCACGCAACACGTCCTGCGCGAGCTCCACCGTCATCGGCCGGCCGGTGAGTGACGAGAAGGCGACGACGCGCGTCAGCGCGCCCTCGAGCTCGCGGATGTTCGTCGAGACCCGGCTGGCGGTGAACGTCAGTACCTGCTCGTCGTGGACGTGGATCCCGTCGACCTTCACCTTCTTGCGGAGGATCGCGATCCGCGTCTCGAGATCCGGCGGCTGGATGTCCGTGATCAGGCCCCACTCGAACCGGCTGCGCAACCGCTCCTCGAGCGTCGCGATGTCGCGCGGCGGCCGGTCGGAGGAGAGCACGATCTGCGAGCCGGCCTCGTACAGCGAGTTGAAGGTGTGGAAGAACTCCTCCTGGAAGCGCTCCTTGCCCTCGAGGAACTGGACGTCGTCGATGAGTAGGACGTCGTACGCGCGATAGCGCTGCTTGAAGCCTTCGGTGCGCTTGTCGCGGAGCGAGTTGATGAAGTCGTTGACGAAGGCTTCGCTCGTCACGTAGCGCACGGAGAGCTCCGAGGAGTGCTCGGCGACGTACTGGGCGACCGCCTGCAGGAGGTGCGTCTTGCCGAGACCCGTGCTGCCGTAGATGAAGAGCGGGTTGTACGCCTGCGCCGGCGCCTCCGCGACGGCCAGTGCGGCCGCGTGTGCGAAGCGGTTCGACGAGCCGATCACGAATGAGTCGAACGTGTACTTCACGTTGAAGCCTCCGCTCTCTGGCCGTCCGGCCACGCGTTGGACCATGGGAACGACGCCCTGCGACCCCACGCGGCCCTCCGTCGGCGGCCCGCCTGCGCGCGCGATCTGCAGCTCGAGCGAGCGCTCGTTGCCGAGGATGTCCCGGACGGCTGCGCCGATCAGGCCGATGAAGTTGCTCTCTATCCAGTCGCGGGTGAACTCGCTCGGAACGGTCAGGACGAGCGTGTCGTCGTCGAGCTCCTGGCCGTGAACGTCACCGAACCACTTGCCGTACGTCCCGTCGCTGAGCGCCTCCTTGAGCCGCCCCGAGATCTCCTCCCAGAGGTGGTCTGCAGACAGCTCTACTTGGTGCTCCACCGACGCCCGAATCCTCCCGTGTCCGGCCCGGCGGCCAGCATAACAGCGACTTCGACGCGAACAAAATCGCCGCTTTTGCAGGGACTTTCTGCGTGCATCAGATCCCTCCACAGGTGTGGACAGGAGTGGGGGCAACTCGGTCCAGCCGCATTCCCGAGCCGTCGGCGGCTGTGGACAAAGCGGTGGACGGAGCTCGTCTATACTGACCGCCGCGCCCCGCTGCCCGCGGGGATTTTTCTGGCAAAGACGAGCCTTTTCGCAGCCGTGAAGCGCACCTACCAGCCAAACGTCCGCCGCCGCAAGCGCAAGCACGGGTTCCGTGCGCGCATGTCCACGAAGGCCGGCCGGGCGATCCTGAAGCGCCGCCGCGGCAAGGGCCGGGCCCGCCTCTCGGCGTAGCCCGACCCGCACTAAGCTGCATCCGTGAAGCGCGCCAACCGCCTGTCCCGCTCCCGGGACTTCGATGCGGTGCATCGCCGCGGCCGCTCGGTCTCGTCCCGCTTCCTCGTCCTCCACTGGCTGCCGCAGGACGAGCCGGCGGAGCCGCGGATCGGGTTCGCGGTGCCCCGCGCAGCCGGCGGTGCGGTCGAGCGGAACCGGATCAAGCGGCGCCTGCGCGAGGTCTGGCGCGACCGGCTCGAGCGCGTTCCGGGAGGCCACGACTACGTGCTGATCGTCCGTCCGGGGCTCGTGGAGGCTGCGGAGGCGAACGGTTTCGAGTGGCTCGGAGAACGCGTCGACGAGCTGCTCGAGCAGACCGGGGCGGTTGCGGCATGACCGCCGTGGCACGTGTCCCCGCGATGCTCGGGATCGGCCTCGTCTGGCTCTACCGGGTGACGCTCGGCGCGCTCTTCCCGACCACCTGCAAGTACCACCCCTCGTGCTCGGAGTACGCGGTGCAGGCGCTCCGCCGCCACGGTCTCGTGCGGGGCAGCATCCTCGCCGGCTGGCGGCTCCTCCGCTGCAACCCGTGGAGCCGCGGAGGCTTCGACCCGGTCCGATGATCCTCTACACGATCCCCGTCATCAGCCAGCTCGAGACCGTGATGCGTCACGTTCTCGACTTCTTCCACACGAATCTCGGGCTGCCGTGGGCATGGGCGATCGTGGCCACGACGGTCGTCGTGCGGATGATCCTCGTCCCGCTGACGATCAAGCAGATCCACTCGATGCAGAACCTGCAGAAGTTCGCGCCGCAGATGAAGGAGATCCAGAAGAAGTACAAGCAGGACCGGCAGAAGCAGAACGAGGAGCTGATGAAGTTCTACCGGGAGAACAACATCAACCCGGCCGCCTCGTGCCTGCCGATGCTCCTGCAGCTGCCGGTCTTCATCGCGCTCTACTACTCGCTCAGGCACTTCAAGTTCACCGGCGACGTCACCTTTCTCCACTTCATCCCGTCCATCGCGGACCACACGACCTCGCACTGGGGCGGATACGTGCTCCTGTTCGTGTACGTCGCGAGCCAGATGGCGTCGTCGTTCTTCATGATGACGACGACCGACAAGACGCAGCGCGTGCTGTTCATGGTGATGCCGCTGTTCTTCGTCTTCGTCATCGCACGCTTCCCGGCGGGGCTCGTCCTCTACTGGGTGACGACGAACCTCTGGACCGTCGGGCAGGGATTGATCACGCGACGGCTGGTCTCCCGCACGCCGGCCCCGGTCGTCGAGAGGCGCAGCTCGCGGACGCCGCCGAAGGACGACGGCTCGAGCGGTAACGGCGCGCAGCCCGAGTCGCCTCCTCCGAAGCCGGCTCCGTCGGCGTCGCAGCGCCCCCGCCAGGTGCGGCGGAAGAAGAAGCGCACGAGCCGGAGATGAGCGCGGCGGCGGACCTCACCGCCGAGGCGACCGGCGAGACGGTCGGCGAAGCGAAGTGGGCGGCGCTGCGCGAGCTCGAGCGGCGGCATCCTGGCCTGGACAAGGCCGCCGTCGAGTTCGAGATCGTGGCCGAGGGCGAGCGCGGGATCCTCGGCGTGGGCTACGAGCCCGCGCGCGTGGTCGCGCACCTTCCGGCGGAAGCTGCGGAATCGGCTGCGGCGTCCGCGGGTGACGAGAGCGATCAGTCCGTCGAGGCACGCGCGCTCGTTGCGCGGATCGTGGAGACGATCGGCGTCGATGCGGATGTCGTCGCCCGCGAGGAGGCGGAGGCGATCGTCGTCACGTGCTCCGGCCCGGATGTCGGGCTGCTCATCGGCCGGCACGGCCAGACGATCGACGCGATCCAGTACCTCCTCAATGCGGTGGCCTGGCGCGCGCATCGCGACGAGCGGAAAGAGGTGGTGGTGGATGCGGCGGGCTACCGCGCGCGGCGGAGGGCGACGCTGGAGACGCTCGCGGTGCGGGTCGCCGACCGCGTACGCGATTCCGGTGAGCGCGAGGAGCTCGAGCCCATGACGGCGGTCGAGCGCAAGGTCGTCCACCTGCACCTCAAGGACGTCGCCGGCGTGGGCACGACCTCCGAGGGCACGGAGCCGAACCGCTACGTCGTCGTCACACCTGAGTGACTGGCTCGCTGCGATTGTCGCGACGCCTGGGCTGACGGCGCTTCGCGATCCGGCTGCGGCGCAGGAGATCCTGCTCGACGACGCGCTGCGGGCGGTTCCGCTGCTCGAGGCGTATGAGGGTGAAGTGATCGACGTCGGCTCCGGCGGCGGCTCTCCCGGCATCCCGCTCGCGTCAGCGTTGCCCGACCGCGAGGTGACTTTGCTCGACGCGGAACGGCGGAAGTGCGACTTCCTGCGCCGCTGGGCTCCGCCGAACGCCGAGGTCGTCTGGGGCCGGGCCGAGGAGCAGCCGCTCGAGCGGTGGTGCGTCGCGGTGGCCAAGGCGCTCGCGCAGCCGCCGGTCGCGGCGGAGCTCTGCCTGCCGCTCGTGCGAGCGGGCGGCGCGGCGATCCTGTGGCTCGGCGAGCACGCCGATCTCGCGACGCTCGCGACGGCGTCGGGACGGCTCGGCGGCGGTGAGCCGGAGCTCCACGACGGCCTTGCCGTCCTGCCCAAGGTCGCGGCGACGCCGCCGGGCTTCCCGCGTCGCAGCGGCGTCGCGAAGAAGCGTCCGCTGGCCTAGCGACAATGACCGGGTGCCATGAGCCGCATCTACGCCCTCGCGAACCAGAAGGGCGGCGTCGGCAAGACGACGACCGCCGTCAACCTCGCCGCCTGCCTCGCGGAGGCCGGCGAGCGCGCGCTCGTGATCGACCTCGACCCGCAGGCGAACGCGACCTCGGGGCTCGGGATGCGCGCGAACGGAACCTCGAGCTACGACCTCCTCGACGGAGCTCCGCTCGCCGAGCTCGTCCACCCGACCGCGTTCGCGAACCTCGACCTGGTCCCGGCCAGGCCCGATCTCGCCGGCGCGGTGGTGGAGCTCTCCGGCCGCGCCGACGGCGAGCGCTATCTCGCGGAGGCTCTCGCCTCGGGCAGCGACCGGTACGACTTCGTCTTCCTCGACTGCCCGCCGTCGCTCGGGCCGCTCACGGTCAACGGGCTCGCCGCTGCAGATCGCGTCCTCGTCCCGGTGCAGGCCGAGTACTACGCGCTGGAGGGGCTGACGCAGCTCCTCCACTCGGTGGAGCTGATCCGTCGCCGGCTCAACCCGCGTCTCGGCATCGGCGGCGTCCTCCTGACCATGGTCGACGGCCGGACCCGTCTCGCACAGCAGGTCGAGGAGGAGGTGCGGCGGCACTTCGGGCCGCTCGTCTTCCGCACGTCCGTCCCGCGCTCCGTGCGCCTCGCCGAGGCGCCGAGCCACGGGTTGCCCGCGATCGCCTACGACCGTCGCTCCGCCGGAGCCGACGCCTACTGGAAGGTGGCGATGGAGCTTGTCGAGCGCGCCTGAGTCCTCCCCCGGACGCCGCGGTCTCGGCCGTGGCCTCGAAGTCCTGATCGGCGGCCAGCCGGTTCCGAGCGAGCTGCTCGAGATCCCCGTCGATGCGATCCACCCGAACCCGCGCCAGCCGCGCCGCCGCTTCGAGCCCGAGGCGGCCTCGGGGCTCGCCGAGTCGGTACGCCGCGAGGGCGTCATCCAGCCGCTGCTCGTGCGGCCGCGGGGAGTCGGCGGCTACGAGATCGTCGCCGGTGAACGCCGCTGGCGTGCGGCGCGCGAGGCGGGCCGCGAGACGGTGCCCGCGGTCGTGCGCGCGGCCGACGACCGCGACACGCTCCTGCTCGGCCTCGTCGAGAACGTCGCCCGCGAGCAACTGACGCCGATCGAGGAAGCGCGCGCGTACGCGGTCCTCATCGACGAGTTCTCCCTCTCGCTCGGCGAGGTGGCCGAGCGGGTCGGCCGCTCGAAGCCGTCGGTCTCCAACCGGATCCGCCTGCTCGAGCTGCCCGACGACGTGCTCGGGATGGTCGAGCGCGGCCAGCTGACCGAAGGACACGCCCGGGCCGTCCTCGCCGTGCCCGACCACGAAGGCCGCCGCAGGCTCGCCCGCGAGATCGTGCGGCGCGGCCTCTCGGTTCGGGCCGCGGAACAGCAGGCGAAGTGGGCCGGCGCAAGGCAGCGGCCCCGGACACGATCGACGCCGGTCGATCCCGCGCTGGCGGATCGTGTGCGCAGTGCGGTCGAACAGGTGCTCAGTCGCCGCGCACGGGTCCTCCCGGGACGTGTCGAGCTGCCGTTCGGCGACGAGCACGACCTCGCCGAGCTGGCCGAGGCGCTCGAGAATCTCGCGGCTACAATCACCCCCCGCACTATTTGATTCGTTGCGGGCGATTAGCTCAGCTGGTTAGAGCGCCGCTCTGATAAGGCGGAGGTCCCTGGTTCGAATCCAGGATCGCCCATGAAGTCGCGCCCTAGTGGAGGCGGTGCGTGCGGACGAGGTAGTCCTCGACCGCGAGCAGGAACGACTCGTCCTGCGCGAGCTCGACGAGCCGGCCTTTCGTCGCCGCGTCGAGATCTCCGTCCAGCGCGACCTCGACGACGAAGTTCGACGTGCGGCCCGACTGTGAAAGCGCGGCCATGCGCAGGAAGATCCGGCGAGCTTCCTCGTTCTGGGAGATCGCCTCGAGCGATTCGAGGTCTTCGAGCCACGGCTGGTACACGAGTACCCAACGCCACCCGCCGCAGCCCGGATACGCCTGGGCTTCCAGGCAGACGACCTGAGCTATATTCGAGACGAGGTCGCCCGACGGATGCAGGAGATGCTCATCTACGGCGTCAGCTTCGATCTGGTCGGCAAGCAGCCGATCGTCCTCCTCAAGACCGCTGACGGCAACAAGTTCCTGCCGATCTGGATCGGGCATCCCGAGGCGGCCGCGATCCTCATGAAGCTGCAGAGCCAGACGTCGGTCCGGCCGATGACGCACGATCTCGTCAGCGAGATGCTCGAGCAGCTGGGCGCGTCGATCAGCCGGATCACGGTCACGGAGCTGCGCGAGAACACCTTCTACGCCCAGATCACCGTCGTCCAGGACGGCCAGGAGATCGAGGTCGACTCCCGCCCCTCCGACGCGATCGCGCTCGCCATCCGCGCGGAGGCACCCATCTTCGCGGCCGACGACGTGATCGCCGAGTCGGCGATCGAGTTCGAGGGCGAGGAGGTCGACGAGGAGCAGCTCGAGGCTGAGGTGCTCAAGTTCCGCAGCTTCCTCGAGGACGTCACGCCCGACCAGTTCGTCGTCGAGAACGGCGACGAGGAGGACTAGCTAGCGCACCACGATCACGGCGAGCGCCGCGCCGTTGAAGATCGCGTGCACGAGCATCCCCGGCAGGACGCTGCCGGTGCGGTCGCGGAGCCAGGCGAGCGCGATGCCGAACGGCACGAGCACGAGCAGCGCCTCGACGAGGCCGTGCGCGAGCCCGAAGGCGACCCCGACCAGGAGGATCGAAGGGACGCGGCCGAGGAAGCGGAGCAAGGACTGCCCGGCGCCACGGAAGGTCAGCTCCTCGACGAACGGAGCGATGACCGCGAAGAGGACGAAATTGGCGGCGAACGCGCCCGCGTGGGCCGGCTCCCAGTGGACGTTCGTGATCCCCTGCTCGTTGCCGGGGCTCTGTGGCAGCGGGATGTAGGAGACGACCGCCTCCCAGAGGAAGATCGCGAGCACGGCTGCGAGAGCGAGGCCGAGCGCCCGCCCCCAGCCACGCGGCAGCCGCAGGGCGAGCAGGTCGAAGCGGTCGATGACGATCAGGAGGACGATCCCGAGCCAGACGGCGTAGACGATCGTGCCACCGGCGAAGGTCGAATACGAGTAGACCTCCTGGTGCGAGACGCCGCCGCTGCCGGCACCGCTGCCGCCCGCGAAACGGGCCGCGTAATTGACGGCGGCGATCAGGCCGACGAAGAGGATCCAGCAGGCGAGCCGGGCCTGGCTCGGACGCGGGCGCGGCTGGGCGGCTTCGACCTCCACCAACACGCCAGCATAGGGTTCGGGCGATGCGCCACTTCACGCCCGAAGAGGCGAACTCCGAGCTCGAGCACGTGCGGCCGCTCGTCGAGCAGCTCGTGGCGACCCGACAGGAGCACGCGGCCGCGCTCGAGCGGCAGGAGGAGCTCGAGCGCAAGATCCGCGGGAACGGCGGGGGCATCCCGCCGGCTGAGCTCGCGTCCGCGACGGCCGAGGTGGACGGCGTCGCGCGCCGGCTCGCGCGGCTCGTCGACGACATCACGAGCCACGGCGCCCAGGTGAAGGACCTCGACAGCGGCCTCATCGACTTCCCGGCGCTTCACGGCGGCGAGACCGTGCTCCTTTGCTGGCAGCTCGGCGAGGACGAGATCGCCTGGTGGCACCGCGTCGACGACGGCTTCGAGGGCCGCCGCCCTCTACCGCTGGACTGATGCCTCCGAACTGAGGATTTCGCGGGTTCGCCGCGAACTCCGGGCGGGGGATGAGCCCGTTCTGGAAGCACATCGTGATCGCCGCGGCGATCTTCGTGGTGGTCTCGCTGTTCGCGCGTGCGATCGACTGGTGGCTGCAGCGGCGGCCGCCCGCCCCGGAGGCCATGACGCGCTACCGCGTCTTCCGCCGGATCGTGAGCGTCGTCATCCTCACCGTCGGCCTTTTCTCGGCGCTCCTCGCGATCCCCGAGGTGCGCGCCGTTGCCGGGGGACTGCTCGCATCGTCGGCGCTCGTCGGGATCGTGCTCGGCTTCGCGGCCCAGAGGACGCTCGGCAACTTCGTCGCCGGCATCCTGATCGCGCTCTCTCAGCCGGTGCGCATCGGTGACCGAGTCGAGTACGAGGGCTCGCCGGGAGTCGTCGAGGAGATCGGCCTCACGTACACGTTCATCCGTGCCCTGGACCGCCGGCGGATCGTCGTGCCGAACGAGAAGCTCGCGTCCGACACGATCATCAACGCCTCGATCCGGAGCGCCGAGACGTTCGCCGAGGTGTCCGTTCCGGTGCCGCTCACCGCGGATCTCGACGCGGCGCTCGACGCGCTGCGCGAGGACGTCGCGGGGGAGCAGGATGGGTCCGTCTACCTCAGCTCGCTGGCCGACCGCGCGACTGTCACCGTCCGTGCGGCGGCGCCTGACGAGCTCGCGGCGGTACGTCTGGAACAGGAGCTGCGGCTGCGTGCCCACCGGCGGCTGCGCGCGCTCGGCGTCTGGGCGTGAGCCGCACGCGAAAGCCGGCGAAGAAGCAACCGCCGCGCCGCCGCCGGCGTGTCGTCCTCGCTCTCGCAATCGCCGTTCCGCTCGCGCTTCTCGCACTCACGACTGCCGGCGGCGCCGTCTATTTCGGCTCGAGCTGCGACCTCAACGCGCTGCGGCCGGTGCGCCAGGCCGACAGCTCGCTCGTGTACGGCGCGAACGGCAGCCTGATCGGCGTCCTGCCGGCGATCGAGAACCGGACGATCGTCCCGCGGAGCGCGATCAGCCCGTGGATGCCGAAGGCCACGGTCGCGATCGAGGACAGGCGTTTCTACGGACACGGCGGCATCGACCCGGTCGGGATCCTTCGCGCACTCGTCGCCGACGTCAGTGCGGGACACATCGTCCAGGGCGGTTCCACTATCACGCAGGAGCTCGTCCGCAATCTCTACCTCTCGCGAGAGAAGACGCTGCGGCGGAAGGTCGTCGAGGCGTGTCTCGCGATCAAGCTCGCGCGGTCCTGGTCGAAGGACAGGATCCTCACCGCGTATCTCAACGACGTCTACTACGGCAACCACGCGTACGGGATCGGGGCCGCGGCCGAGACGTATTTCTCGGTTCCGGCCGGCCGCCTCACGCTCGAGCAAGGGGCGGTGCTGGCGGGTTTGCCGCAGGCGCCGTCCTTCTACGACCCGCTTCACAATCCGGCCGCGGCGCTCGCACGCCGCGACGAAGTACTCCAAGCGCTCCGCCGAAGCGGTGACATCACCGAGGCCCGGTACTCGACGGCCGTTCACGACCGAAGCCTGCACCTGCGCCCGAGCCCGGCGTACGCGAGCCGGGAGCCCTACTTCGTCGGTTACGTCGAGAACCTGCTGCAGCAGACGTACGGCGCGGCCACGGTTCGAGCGGGCGGACTGAGGATCTACACGACGATCCGGCCCCGGCTGCAGCGCGCCGCCGTCCAGGCGCTGTCCCAGGTGGTCTACGCGCGGCACGACCCTGCCGGTGCACTCGTCACGATCGATCCTGCCACCGGAGCCATCCGGGCGATGGCGGCTGTCACTCCGGGCACACCCGGCAACGAGTTCAACCTCGCCACGACCGCCGAGCGCCAGGCGGGCTCGACCTTCAAGCCCATCGTCCTCGCCGCGGCGGTGGC
>JAICZB010000110.1 GCA_025933895.1 Thermoleophilia bacterium | reverse complement strand
CTCGATCTCGCGGCGCGGTGATCGACGGCCAGCGGTTCGCGCGCCTGGTCACCGACGCGGTCGTGCGGCGACCGGTGCTCTGGCGGCTCTTTCGCCGCCCGCTGCGCACGATGTTCGACGGGCTTGCGCCGACGTGGGAGACGCGGATCGGACCGCATCATCTGTGGGCGATCGACCTCGCGCTCGCAGACTTGCCGCCGCCCGGCCGGGCTCTCGATCTCGGCACGGGCACCGGTGTTGTGGCTCTGGCGCTCGCCGAGCGCTATCCCGAGGCGGAGGTCGTCGGAATCGACCTGAGCCCGGCGATGATCGAGGAGGCCCGCCGGAAGGTCGAGCGGGAGCTCGCCGGGCGCATCCGCTTCGAGGTCGGCGACGCGTCGGCACTCTCCTGTCCAGACGGCGATTTCGAGCTCGTCGTGCTGTCGAACATGATCCCGTTCTATGACGAGCTGGCGCGGATAGTCGCGCCTGGAGGAACGCTCGTGTTCTCGTTCTCGCGGGGCAGCGGGACGCCGATCTACGTCGCGCCCGAGCGGATGCGGCGGGAGCTCGATCGCCGCGGCTTCACGGAATTTGCGAATTTTTCGGCCGAGCCGGCGACGGCGCTGCGGGCGAAGAGGCGATAGGGTCCGGCCCAACGGTCGTCCGCGACACGGTCGCACCGGTCCGAACGACCCGAGGCCCCCGAGGATGCTCAAGCGTCCACGGGGGCCTCTTTTGCTATCGCCACGGGGACAGGTTCCTGTCTTTACGGCCCTTCGCGAGGCTGGCCGAAAGTCTCGAACCTGTCCTCGTGACCTTTCCTAGATGTGCCCGCCGAACCAGCTGACGTGCTGTTGGAGCAGCGGCACGAGGAAGTAGAGGACGAACGCCCCAGTCACGACCCACATGAACGGGTGGATCCGCTTCCACTCGCGCCGCGCGGCGCAGATCACGGTGTACGTGATGAAGCCGAAGCCGATGCCGTTCGTGATCGAGTACGTGAACGGCATGACCATGATCGCGAGCGCCGCCGAGAGCCCGATCGCGAGATCGTGGAAGTCGATCCCGGCGAGCTTCGACGCAGCCTGGCCTTCGGCCTCGCCCTCCATCTCGGTCAGCGTCGAGATCATCAGCCAGCCGACGACGACGAGCGCCGCCGCGGTGGCCTGCGCCGGCACCATCCCGATCAGCGGGGAGATGAACATGAACGGGAAGAAGAGGAGGCCCGCCACGACGGCCACCCAGCCGGTGCGGCCGCCGGCCGCGACGCCCGATCCCGACTCGATGAAGGTCGTCGCCGACGAGGACGAAGCGAAGCCGCCGGCCATCGCGGCGGCGCCGTCCACGACCAGCGCCTTCTTGAACTTCGGGATGTTGCCGTCCTGGTCGACGTAGCCCGCCTGCTTGCCGACCCCGATCGCCGTCCCCGAGAAGTCGAAGAAGTCGCTCAGGAAGAGCGAGAAGACCCAGACGAGCGAGGCGATGACGCCGAGCTGCGTGTTCGAGAACGAGTGGAGGCTGATGTTCCCGAGCAGCGAGAAGTCCGGCCGCGCGTAGAAGTGGTGCCAGCCCGGCCAGGTCGCCGTCGCCGTGCCGAAGGCGCGGTGGTTCACTACGGACGAGTTGATGATCGTCGCGACCACGGTCGTGCCGACGATCCCGACGATCAGGTCGCCGCGGAAGCGAATCGCGCGGAGCGCGAACGTGAAGATGATGCCGAAGATCGTCACGAAGATCGGCCACGTCGTGAAGCTCCCGAGCGTGACCGGCTGCCCGGCGCTCGCCGGGAGCGACTGGATGATCCCCGAGTTGTAGAGACCGATGAAGGCGATGAAGAGGCCGATGCCGATCGCGATCGCCTTCTTCAACTCGAGCGGGATCGCCTTGAAGATCAGCTCGCGCAGGCCGGTCACGGCCAGCAGCACCATGGCGACGCCCTCGAGGACGACGAGCCCCATCGCCTCGGGGAAGCTCGCCTTGCCGCTTGCGACGAGGCCGTACGCGACGACCGCGTTCAGGCCCATGCCCGGTGCGATCGCGTAGGCGTAGTTCGTCGTCAGCCCCATCAGGATCGACATCACGCCCGCGACGAGGCAGGTGCTCGTCAGGACCGCCCCGAACACCAGCGGCTTGCCGAGCGGCGGATGTGTGACGCCGGTCAGGATGATCGGGTTGACGAAGATGATGTACGACATCACGACGAACGTCGTGGCACCGGCCATCGTGTCCTGCGCGAACGTCGTGCCTCGCGCGGCAAAGCCGAAGTAGCGCTCCAGCCAGCCCTCTCCCCGGAGCGTCGCGGCAATCGTGCTCATGTTGTTCTTGTCCTCCCCTGGACGTGTGACAGACCGTGAGGAGAAGCTAAAAAGGCGCCTCGGACGGATCAAGACCTCTGCGGGCGAAAGCCCGCAGTTTGCGAGGTTCTCTTTTCGTGCCGCGACCGACATGCACGGACGCGCCGCACATGGCGCGAGCGGAAGGCACAGCGCTTGCGCACGCGAGCGAAGCGAGCCTGCGCCAGCGGAGCGGGCGAGCGCTGGCAAAAGTGGCGAGGGCCGGACTCGAACCGGCGACACCCCGGTTTTCAGCCGAGTGCTCTACCAGCTGAGCTACCTCGCCGCGGCTGGGCGGCGGTCAGTGTAGCCATGCCCTCTCCGCCGCGAGCGTTAGCCTCCGCGCCGTGAGCGTCGAGGAGGCCTCCCGCGAGATCGCCGTGATCGGCGCGACGCTCGACCTCGGCGCGGGGCGGCGCGGCGTCGACATGGGGCCGTCCGCGATCAGGTACGCGGGACTCGAGCAGCAGCTCACCGACAAGCTCGGGGTTCGGGTCTCGGATGCCGGCAACGTCATCTCTCCCGTCGTCGAGACGGCGGCGATGGGCGACGAGAACGCGCGCTATCTCGCCCAGATCCTCGATCTCTGCGACCGGCTCTCAGGGCTTGTCGCGGATGCCGCCGGGCGCGAGGCGCTGCCGCTCGTTCTCGGCGGCGACCACTCCGTTGCGCTCGGCTCGCTCGTCGGGATGGCGAAGGTGCGGGGCGGTGCGGGCGGTGTCGTCTGGGTCGACGCCCACGGGGACGTCAACACTCCCGCGACCTCGCCGAGCGGCAATGTCCACGGGATGGTGCTGGCGGCGGCGCTCGGTCTGGGTGGGGACTCCTTCCGCCGTGACGGCTGGCCGCTGCCGGCGGTCGACGCGGGAAAGCTCGCGCTCGTCGGCGTCCGCTCGCTCGACGACGGAGAGCGGGAGCTCCTGGGCAGGCTGGACGCAAAGGTCTTCACGATGAGCGAGGTCGACCGGATCGGGATCGAGCCGTGCATGCGCGAGGCGCTCGCGCACGCGGCCGGGGCGGCGTTCCTGCACGTCTCGCTCGACATGGACGCCGTCGATCCCGACTACGCGCCCGGGGTCGGGACACCGGTACGGGGCGGGCTCTCGTACCGCGAGGCGCATCTCGCGATGGAGACGGTGGCGGAGTCGCGCCTGCTCGACTCGATGGATGTCGTCGAGGTCAACCCGATCCTCGACCGAGAGAACGCGACAGGGCAGCTCGCGGTCGAGCTCGTGGCCTCCGCGCTCGGCGCCCGCATCCTCTAGCTCCGGCTCGAGGTCCGCGACGGCGACATTGCGACGCTCGAGCTGGACGCCGTGGCGAACGCCGCCAACGACCGGCTCTGGATGGCGCCGGCGTGGCCGGCGCGCTGGAGGCTGCCGGCGGCGGTCGGATCATGGTCGAGGAGGCGCGGAGCTTGGAGCCGCGGACGCTCGAGCTCGTGATCTTCGCGGTCCGCGGCCGCGAGGCCTACGAGGCGTTCTCGTCCGTGCTCTCTTCTCCGTTGCCGGACGGCTCGTAGTAGCGGCGACCTTCGAGCTCCTCCGGCAGGTAGCTCGTCTCGAACCCTGCGGGATCGTCGTGGGGGTAGACGTAGCCCTCGCCGTGCCCGAGCCGTCGGCCGTGCCAGGAGCCGTCGCGCAGCGCTTTCGGCGGCCGCGCCGCTCCGCGGTCCCGCACGTCCGCCGCCGCACGGTTGAGCGCCATGTAACTCGCGTTCGACTTCGGCGCGCGGGCGAGATAGATCGCGGCCTGGGCGAGGTTGAGGCGCGCCTCGGGGAGGCCGACGTGCTCCACGGCCTGCGCGGCCGCGACCGCGACGAGCAGCGCGCGCGGGTCGGCGTTGCCGATGTCCTCGGAGGCGAGCACGATCATCCGCCGCGCGACGAAGCGCGCGTCCTCGCCGCCCTCGAGCATCACGGCGAGGTAGTAGACGGCCGCGTCGGGATTGCTGCCGCGCATCGACTTGATGAAGGCAGACGTGTAGTCGTAGTGCGCGTCCCCGGCCTTGTCGTAGACGAGCGGCGGCGTGCGAGCGGCGTCCTCGACGTGCGCCTCCGTGACCGGCGAGCCCTCGGCCTTGGCCGTGTCCGCGGCGAGTTCGAGAATGTTGAGTGCCGAGCGGGCGTCCCCTCCGGACCGCCGCGCCACGAGCGCGACGAGCTCATCCTCGAGCTCGACCTCGAGCTCCGCCGCGCCACGTCGGACGATCTCGGCCAGATCCGCGTCGGCGAGCGGCTCGAGCTCGTACACCTGTGTGCGGGAGATGAGCGCGGAGTTGACCTCGTAGTACGGGTTCTCGGTCGTCGCACCGATCAGCGTCACGAGCCCCGACTCGACGCCCGGCAGCAGCGCGTCCTGCTGCGCCTTGTTGAAGCGGTGGATCTCGTCGAGGAAGAGGATCGTGCGGCGCCCTGTCGTGCCGAGCGCCTCCCGCGCCCGTGCGAGCACCTCGCGCACGTCCTTCACCGTCGCCGACACGGCCGACAGCTCCTCGAACGCGGCGCCCGTAGAGGCCGCGACGATCCGGGCGAGCGTCGTCTTGCCGCTGCCGGGGGGCCCGTAAAGGATCGAGGAGCGGACGCGGTCCTCCCCGATCGCGAGCCGCAGCGCCGAGCCTTCGCCGAGGACGTGGGCCTGGCCGACGAACTCGCCGAGGCTCGCGGGCCGCAGCCGTTGCGCGAGGGGCGCGACGTCGCCGGCGCGCGCGTCGGCAGCGTCGGAGAAGAGGTCACCCATGGCCTCAGTATGCTCCGCGCGGTGTCGGGTTCTGTCGCCGATTCGTGGAGTGGCGCGAGCTACGAGCGCCTGGCGGAGACGTTCGCGCCGATCCACGCCCGCGTGGTCGCGGCGCTCGCGATCGAGCCCGGCATGCGCGTGCTGGATGCGGCGTGCGGCACCGGCGGGGTGGCCCTCCGGATGGCCAGGGCGGGCGCGGACGTCGTCGGCATCGACATCTCCGCCGACCAGCTCGCGAAGGCGCGGCTCGCGGCGGAGGCCGAGGCTCTGGCGATCCGGTTGGACGAGGGCGACTGCCAGGACCTTCCGTACGCGGACGCCGAGTTCGACGCCGTCGCCTCCGCCTTCGGCGCGATCTTCGCCTTCGACCAGGTCCGCACGGCCGCCGAGCTTGCGCGGGTCTGCCGCTCTGGCGGGCGGCTGGCGATGACGGCCTGGCCGCAGGACGCGTGGTCGGAGCTGCACGCGAAGGCCGGCCGGACGTTCCCGCACGACGTGGACGCGCGCGAGTGGTCGAAGGAGGGGCATGTCCGCTCGCTCCTCGGCGGCACGTTCGACCTCGAGCTGCACACCGGCAGTTGGCGCCTAGAAGCGGCCTCGGGAGACGCGCTCTGGGAGCTCGTCTCGAGCTCGATGCCGCCGCTCCGGGCCTGGCTCGCGGAGCAGGACGACGAGGCACGCGCCCACGCGGAGCGGGTCTACCGGGAGTTCCTCGAGCCGGGCGTCCTCGAGCGCGAGTACGTCCTCATCCTGGGCACGCGCCGTTGAGCGCGACGTCGCTCAGGGACGAGGTCACCGACCTCCTGCAACGTCTCATCCGCGTCGACACGACGAACCCGCCCGGAAACGAGACGGCCGCGGCCGGGCTACTGCGCGAGTACCTCGAGACGAATGGCGTCGGCTGCGAGCTGATCGCCAAGGTGCCGGAGCGGGCGAACCTCGTCGCGCGGATCCCGGGCGGCGACGGGCCGTCCCTCCTCCTGCTCTCGCACACGGACGTCGTCCTCGCGGACCCCTCCGAGTGGTCGGTGCCTCCATTCTCCGGCGAGCTACGGGACGGACAGGTCTGGGGACGCGGCGCGCTCGACATGAAGGGACAGGTCGCGGCGAGCGCGGTCGCCATCGCGTCGCTCGCGCGTGAGGGATTCCGGCCGAGCGGCGACCTCATTTTCGCCGCGGTCGCCGACGAGGAGGTCGGCGACGACTTCGGCCTCTCCTGGCTCTGCCGCGAGCACCAGGACGCGGTTCGCTGCGACTACGCGATCAACGAGGGCGGCGGCGAGCGGCTCGAGCTCGCAGACGGCCGCGTGATCTACCAGGCGACCGTGGCAGAGAAGATGACCGCGCCTTTCCGGTTGCGCGTGCACGGGCGCTCCGGCCACGCCTCGATGCCGGGGATCGCGGACAACGCACTCGTCAACGCGACACAGGTGATCGAGCGGATCGCATCGTTCCGGCCGGAGCCCCAGCTCGGCCCGGAGGCCGAGGCCTATCTCCGCGTCGTTCTGGGTGAGACGACCACGGCGTCCCGAGCGGTGAGCCGCGTAGCCGCGCTCTCGCCTGTCGCTGCGGCGCTCATGGACGCGCTGCTCGTACCCACCTTCTCGCCGACGATGATCTCGGCCTCGCAGAAGCGGAACGTCATCCCGGGCCTGTGTGACGTCGAGATCGACTGCCGGCTCCTTCCGGGGCAGCGCCCGGAGTTCGTCGAGCCGATGATCCGGGCGGTGCTCGGCAGCGACGTCGAATACGAGCTCGAGTGGACGGAGGAGCCGCAGGGCGGCACGCGCTCCGCTCTTGGCACGCCGTTGTGGGCCGCGGTCGAGGCGTTCGTCGAGGAGGCCGAGCCCGGCGCGCAGGCGGCGCCGCTCAGCTGCGTCGGCTTCACCGACAGCCACTGGCTGCGCGACGCGTTCGGCACCGTCGCCTACGGCTTCTTCCCGGTGACCGCGGAGATGCCGCCCGAGGTGTCCGCGCTGCTCGTCCACTCGGCGGACGAACGTGTCCCGGTGGCGGATCTCGAGCTCGGCGTCCGCTGGCTGCGCCACGCTGCGCACGCCATCCTCGCCTAGGCGGACTACCCTTCGGCGAGATGGCGAAGGAGAAGATCAGGCTCGGCGGCATGGCTCTCCCGAACGGCGTGCTCGTGCACGGACCGCACGCGTGGGCGTGCGCGATCCGGAACGACGACGGTGAGATCGAGGTCGTGTCGGCGCGGAAGCGCTTCCAGGCGTCGCGGATCGAGAACCCGCTCTTGCGCGGTCCGGCCCGGATCGCCGAGGCGCTCGCGCTGCTGCCGCAGTTGAAGGCGAAGCTGCCGGCGGCGCGCCTGCCTCTGGAGAGCCCGCGCTCGCTCGCCTCGCTGCTCGGAGCGGCTGCGGTCGTGCGTGGCCTCCGCGAGTCGGGGCTGCGACCCGCGGCACGCGAGCTGCTGGCTTCGATCGCCTCGGTCGCTCCGGCGGTGTTCGCGCTCCGCTCGGGCGAGCTCGCGGCCTATCACGGCGCGGAGCACATCTCGATCGGCAGCTACGAGCACGGGAAGCGCGCGACCCGCGAGCACGAGCGCTGCGGCGGCCACCTCGTCGG
>JAICZB010000163.1 GCA_025933895.1 Thermoleophilia bacterium | reverse complement strand
GCCTTGACGCGCACCGGCTCGTTCCAGCGACCGATCTTGATCGCGTCCACGAACCCGTGCTTCGTGTCGACGTCGGACACGGCCAGCGGGCGAAGCTTCGCGTCCGGCAACACGGCTTCCTGGAACGTGACGCCTCCCTGCTTGCTCGTTCCCCGCACCCCCGTGATCTTGCGGCCGCCGACCGTCGTCTCGACGAGGGCGAGCGGAGCGCCCGGATAGATGTCGTGGAGGAAGGACGGCAGGGTGACCGACGCCGCCAGATCCTCGTACCTCCCGTTTCCGGGCGGTATAGAGATCCAGCGGCCGTGGTAGCTCGCTGTCTGTGCGGACGTGAAGCCGAGGTACGCGTGGAGCGCGAGCGAGTTGCCACGGAGATACGCGATCCGGTTCACGACGATCACCGTGAACTGCCCCTTCTCGCCCTGGAGCGTGAAGGTGATCTTCTGGACGCCACGGGTCTTCGCCACGTCGGAGACCATCGTCTGGCGCAGGACCGAAGCCGCGCCGTGCTCGACGTAGTGGACGGAGTGCTCCTTCCGGGCTGCCGCGAAGATCGCAGTGCGGAGCGCCTTCGGCGACCGCGTCGAGGCGACCGCGACAGCGGCGACTGCGGCCGAGGCGGCGAGGACTGCGACAAGCGTGGCGATCCGAGCCATCTCCGCACCCTAGGGGCGATCCGGGAGCCGGTAAAGAGCGAGCGCGTTCTCGCGCAGGATGCTTCGCGCGGCCTCCTCCGCGTCTTCCTCGGGGAGCAGCTCGGGCAGAACCTCGACGAGTGCCCGCCGCCACCAGCGCGCGGCGAGGTAGTACAGCTCGGGCGTCCGGGCTGCGTCCGAGGCGTACAGGAGCTTCGACACGGGCGCGAGCTCGAGCGCCTCGCGGAGCGCTTGCGCGGGTTGCGAGACGTGCGGGATCGTCAGCGAGAGGTCGAACCAGACGTTCGGGTAAACGTGGGCGAGCCAGCCCGCCTCGCGCACGTACGGGTAGCAGTGGAGGAGCACGAACGGCGTCTCGCGGAACCGCTCCACGAGCGGCTTCAGGTACGAGGGGTCCGAGCGCCAGAGGTGGAGGTCGGCGTCCCCGAAGCCGCAATGCACCTGAACCGGCAGCGGATGGGCTTCGTTGGCCTCGAGCGCGGCTACGACGTGCGCCGCGGGGCGGTCGAGGCCGCCGCGGTAGGCGGCGATCGTCTTCAAGGCGACGTAGCCGCGCTCGCGCGCGTCGGCCACGTCCTCCAACGGATGGCTCTCGATGCGCAGCACCGGGTGCGCCGAGATGCCGACCCATTCGCTGAGCTCATCCCAGGAGGTGCCCACGTCGGTCGGCGGGAAGCCGTCATCCAGCAGGAGGAGCTCCGTGTTCGTCTCCGCGAGCAGCCGACGTGCGTACTCGCGCGGCTCCGTCGCGAGCCGGTACGCGTGGACGGCTTCCTCGGCCGGCTCGACGCCGAATAGCTCGGCGAGCTCGCGGATGGCGCGGCGGTACGTGATCCCGGTCGCGATGTGCGGCCACTGCCGCGGGTCGGTGCTCTCGCTGAAGAGGCCGCGGAACTCGTCGAGCGTCGGCGGCGCACGGAGGATCCCGTGCGCGTGGTGGTCGACGAGCGCGATCCCGTCCAGGTCGAGCGTCATCAGTACTTGAGGAAGTGGCCGCGGCGCTCGAACTCGGCGTCCCGGGCCGAGTACGCCTCCCACTCCGAGCGGCGTACGGCGAGGCAGGACTCCGCGAGCACCGGGCCGAGGGCGGTGGTGAGCACGTCGTCGGACTCGAGCGCAGCGAGCGCCTCTTCCTGGGTCTGCGGCAGGCGGTGGATTCCGCGAGCCTCCCGCTCGGAGCCCGGGATCGTCACGGGATCGACCTCGACCGGCTCGGGCGGCTCGAGGCCGCGTTCGAGACCGTCGAGGCCCGCCGCAATCAGCCCTCCGAGCGCGAGGTACGGGTTGCACGTCGCGTCCGCGGACTTGAGCTCCGCGTTCGTCGACGCCTCCTCCATCCCCGCGAAGACGGACGGCACGCGGACGGGCGCCTCCCGGTTGTCGTGTCCCCACACGGTGAAGGCCCCCGCCCAGTACTGCGGCACGATGCGGTGGTACGAGTTGAAGCTCGGCGCGGTGAGGCCACAGAGGCCGGACAGGTGCGCGAGCACGCCGGCGATGAACTGCCGGGCCGAGTCCGAGAGCCGGTCCGGGCGCGACGGGTCGTGGAAGAGGTTGCGCGACCCGTCCTCCGACCAGAGCGAGAAGTGGATGTGGCCGCCGTTGCCGGCCGCCTCGGGCCACGGCTTCGGCGCGAGTGAGGCGACGTAGCCGAGCTGCGCGGCGACGCCGCGGATCGTCTCCCGGACGAGGATCTGCTCGTCGGCGGCCCGCAGTGCCGGCGCGTGGCCGGTCGAGATCTCCTGCTGTCCGTGGCCGAGCTCGGCGTAGTACTGCTCGAGGACGATCTCCTGCCGCTCGAGGGCGTCGGCGAGGCCCTCGACGTAGTCCTGCGAGGCCGCCATCCCGATCGTCGAGAAGCAGAGACTCTCGTCGACCGGCCTGTAGTCGCCGTCGGCCGGAACCGCGAGGGTGAACTCGTTCTCGAATGCGGCCTCCAGCACCATCCCACGCTCGGCGAGCCTGGCGGCCTGCCGCTTCAGGAAGGAGCGCTGGCAGACTGCGGCCGGCTCGCCGTCGAGCGCGACGTGGTCGACGAGCACGGCACCGGTAGCGGGCGCGTACGGCAGGACGCGGAACGTCTCGAGGTCCGGGACGAGCCTGACCTCGCCGACCGGCCCCAGCCCCTCGACCGGCTGGAGCTGGTCGAGCGAGTTCATCGCCTGCATCGCGACGGTGAGCCCGATCCCGGCGCGCAAGCGACCCTCGAGCCCGTGCCGTGAGGAGGACTTCGCGCGGACGGTGCCGTCGTTGCCGCACCAGAGGAAACGGACGAAGCGGAGGCCCGCATCGTCCGCCTTCTGCACGACGTCGGCGGTGTCCACTAGGCCTGGGCCTGGTCGAAGAGCTGCTCCCAGCGCTCGAGCAGCGCCGTGAGCGCGTCACGGCTGCGCTTGTGCGCCGCGAGGACGTCGACGTCCGTCCAGTCGTCCGCGAGCTTCTTCTCGAGCTCCGCGACCTCGGCCTCGCGCACCGCGATCTCCGCCTCGATCCGCTCGAGCGCGGAGGGACGCCGAGCCTTCGCCTTCGGAACCGCGCGCTTCGGGGCCGGCTTTGGGCGCTCTGCCGAGGGCTCGGGCTTCGCGCGGGCCTCGCGCTCCTCGCGGACGCGGAGCAGCTCCGCCCAGCCACCGTCGTACGCGCGCAGCTCGCCGTCCTCGATTGCGAGTGTCCGCTCGGCGATCGCGTCGAGCAGCGCGCGGTCGTGCGAGACGAGGAGCACCGTCCCGGGGAACGCGTCCAGCGCGCCCTCGAGCGCCTCGCGGCTCTCGAGGTCGAGGTGGTTCGTGGGCTCGTCGAGGACGAGGAAGTTCGCGCCGCCCGCGACGGTGACCGCCAGCGCGAGCCGCCGCCGCTCGCCGCCCGAGAGCACCGAGACCTGCTTCTCGTGCGCGTCCCAGCCGGAGAAGAGGAAGCGGCCGAGCAGGTTCTGCGCGTCCGGCCGCGAGAGGCCGGTCATCGACTGGACGCACTGGAGGACGGTGCCGCGCGTGTCGAGCTCCAGCTCCTGCTGCGAGAAGTAGCCGATCTGGACGCCGTGCCCGATCCGTATGCCGTCTCCACGGACGAGCTTCTCCAGCAGCGTTGTCTTGCCCGAGCCGTTCGGGCCTACGAGCGCGACGTGCTCTCCGCGCTCGATCGCGAACGTCGCGTCGTGCAGGAGGACGCGGCCGCCGATCGCGACCTCGAGCCCGTCTGCCTCGACTACGACGCGTCCGCTGCGGGCCGGCTTGAGGAACTCGAAGCCGAGGCCGCGAGTCTTACGCGAGAGCAGAGACACTTCACTCGCCGCGGCGGCTCGCTCCTGCTCGAGGCGGCCGATATGGGTCAGCTTCGCCTGCGCCTGCTTCGCCTTGCTCTTCTTGTACCGGAACCGCTCGACGAAGCGTTCGAGCCGGACGATGTCGGCCTGGACGCGCTCGACCTCCTTCTGCGCGTGCAGCGCCCTCGCAGCCCTCTCTCGCCGCCACGCGTGCCAGGGACCGGGGAAGAACGTGGAGCGACCGGCTTCGAGCTCCATCGTCGCCGTCGTGACCGCCTCGAGGAACCAGCGGTCGTGGGCGACGAGGATCACGGCCGCGTCGAGCGAGGCGAGCTCGCGCTCGAGCCACTCGAGATTCGCGACGTCGAGGTGGTTCGTGGGCTCGTCGAGGAGGAGAAGGTCGGGGTCGCCGCCGAGCGCGCGGGCGAGCGAGGCGCGCGTCAGCTCCCCGCCGGAGAAGGTGCGGAGCGGTCGGTCGAGATCCTCCTCCGCGAAGCCGAGGCCGCGCACGACCGAGGACGCGCGGTCGCGCCAGGCGTAGCCGCCCGCGTGCTCGAGCCGCGCCTGCGCCTCGGCGTAACGGTTCAGCGTCGCCTGCGCGTGGTCGCCCTCCGCCATCGCATGCTCGAGCCGCGTCAGCTCCTCCTCGAGAGCGACGAGGTCGCGGGCACCGGCGAGCACGTACTCGCGCAGCGTCAAGTCCTGCTCGAGCGGCGGCCGCTGGTCGTGCAGCGCCACGCGCGTCCCCTTCGCGAACGCGAGCTCGCCGCCGTGCTTCTCGGTCTCGCCGGCCAGGATCCGGAGCAGCGTCGTCTTCCCGGCCCCGTTCGGGCCGGAGAGCGCGACGCGGTCGCGCCGCTCGACGGACAACGAGACGCCGTCGAAGAGGACCGAGCCCGCGAGCTCCTTGCGGAGATTGGAGGCGATCACGACTGCCATCGCGGAGCCACTGTAGATTCGCCCGCGTGGGGACGGCTACGGCCTGGGACATCCGCGGCAGCTACTTCGAGTCGTGCAATTGCGACCCGATCTGCCCCTGTCGCCGCATCGACGGCGTCCCCGGAGGCCGCTCGACGCACGGCATCTGCACCGGCGTCCTGTCGTGGCTGATCGAGAAGGGAAACGCAGGCGGTACCGACCTGACCGGGCTCGCAGTCGCCCTGGCGATCCGCTACGACGACGACGAACCGGGCTCCCCGTGGTCGTGGATCCTCTATCTCGACGACGGCGCGAGCGAAGAGCAGCAGAAGGCGCTCGAGGCGATCTTCAGCGGGCAGCTCGGCGGCGACGCGCTCACGCATTTCCCGTGGGCATGGAAGTCGAGCAAGTTGCTCGCGGTGCGCCTCGTCGCGATCGAGCTCGACCACACACGCCGGCGGCAGTGGCTCCGGATCCGCGACCACGTGACCGTCCGGATCCGCGATCGCCATTACGGCAAGGAGACCGTGACGTGCGTGATCCCCGGTCACGACCGGTCCGGCGAGGAGCTCGTCGCGGACGAGCTCCTGGTGAACGACGCACCGCTCGCGTTCTTCTACAGCGGCACGTGCGGCTACGGCACGACGTTCGCCTACTCCGGCTGATGAACGCCGTCCGCACACAGAGCGGTCTCGTGGTGCTGCTCCTCGGGCTCGCGGCCGTGAGCTGGTGGTCGACGCTCGACCACATGCACGGGATGGACGCGGGGCCGTGGACCGCGCTCGGAACGCTCGGCTGGTTCCTCGGAGTCTGGGTCGTGATGATGGCGGCGATGATGCTGCCGTCGGCGATCCCGACGGTCGCGCTGTACGCGGGACTCGCACGAGAGCGGGCACGGCTCGGCGCGCTCCTGTTCGTCGCCGGCTACCTCGTTGTCTGGGCTGCGGCCGGGCTCGCCGCCTTCGGTCTCGACGCCGCCGCCGGGCACGTCCCGGGCGACGTGCTCGCCTGGCAGCGCTTCGGTCGCTGGACGGCCGGCGCAGCCCTGCTCGTCGCCGCCGGTTACCAGCTCACGCCGCTCAAGGACCGGTGTCTCTCCAGGTGCCGCGCGCCGTTCGCGCTCCTGCTCGGTTCGTGGCGGCCCGGCGTCTTGGGTGGGTTCCGGCTGGGGCTCTGGAGCGGTGCCTGGTGCGTGGGGTGCTGCTGGGCGCTGATGGCGTCGCTCTTCGCGCTCGGCGTGATGAGCATCGCGTGGACCGGGCTCGTGGCAGGGCTCGTCGCCGTCGAGAAGATCCTTCCCTGGCG
>JAICZB010000070.1 GCA_025933895.1 Thermoleophilia bacterium | reverse complement strand
TTCGAGGGCGCGAACCTCTTCGGCGCGCGCTTCGACGACTGCAGGCTCGTCGGGGCCACTTTCGCCGGCGCGACGCTGACCGGGCTCACCGTCGAAGGCGGCGACTGGTCCTACGTCCTGCTCAGGGGCCACGACCTCTCCGGCCTCGACCTGCAGGGACTACGGCTACGCGAAGCGGATCTTTCCGAAGCCGACCTGACGGACGCGGACCTGCGCGGCGCCGACCTGACCCGCGCACGCCTCCACAATGCGACGCTCGCGGGCGCCGACCTCCGCGACGCGGTGTTCGACGGCGTCGATCTCTCCGCGGCCCGGATCGCGCAGGCGCAACTCGATCTGGCCGGCGCGGTTCAGCTCGCGCGCTCGCTCGGCGCGATGGTGGAGTAAGGAGTAAGCGCTAGGTCGAGACGGGGCTGAGCACCGTCCGGCCGGGCTCGGAGCCACCCGGCCCCGGCCGCGTCACGACCCAGGAGTCGCCCTTCTGCAGCGGGTAAGGGGCGCTGAAGTTGAGCGTCAGCTCGCGAGTGGAGCCGCTGACGCGGAAGCTCCCACACAAGCCCCACGGCTGCACCTTCCCGTCGCGGACGAGGTAGAGGTCGTAATAGCTGTGCGGCGGCAGCTTGCGCAGGCCCACGACGTCCAACGTCATGGGCACGTTGCCGTCCTGGAAGTGCCAGACCTCGAGTGTCCCCTGGGCATGGGGCGCGATCGGGGTGCCCCGGAGAGCGAGCGTTTGAGTGCCTCGCGCGCTGTTGCTCCCACCGAGATTCCCCAGGCCGTAGCCCGCACCGAAGATTGCCGCGGCCGCGACCGCAGCTGCGAGGAGCACGAGCGCGCGTCGCTTGACGACGCGCCGCCTCAGCTGCAGCGGCACTACTCCGTAGGTCGGCCCTTTGCGGAGCTCCGGAGTCAGCTCCGGCGGCGGGCCGGCCAGCAGGAGCAGGTCGTGCACGTGCTCGAGCCGCTGACGCTCGGCGCCGGTCGTCCCGGCGTCGATCAGGTCGTCCAGATCCGGCCTGCGGCTCAAAGCTCTTCTCCCTCCAGCACGGACGCGAGCTTCGCGAGCCCGCTCCGCGTCCGGGTCTTCACCGTTCCGAGTGGGAGGCCGAGGTACTCGGCCACCTCGCTCTGCGACATGCCGCTCCAGTAGGCGAGCTCGATCACCTCGCGCTCCCGCGGCTGCAGCTCCTCGAGCGCCCGGTGCACGCGCCACGAGACGTAGGAGTCCTCCGCTCGCTGCGCGGGGCCCGGCTCGACGGCCGCCAGCTCGGGAAGCTCCGCGTCGGCGGCGGGACCGTTGCGGCGCAGCCGGTCGACGATCGCGTTCCGGGCGACCGTGTACAGCCAGCCGCCGGCCGCGCCGCGTTCCGGCCGGTACGTCGAGGCGGAACGCCAGATCGCCGCGAACGCCTCCTGGACAGCGTCCTCGGCATGGCCGCGGTCTCCGAGCCTGCGCAAGGCGAGGCTGAAGACCGGCCGGACGTATCGACCGTAGAGGAGCTCGAAGGCCTCGCGGTCCCGCTCGCCGACGCGCGCCAAGAGCTCGGCGTCGGAGGCGTCGGGCGAAGGCGGAGGGGGCGCGGCTTCCGCAGGGACGGCGCGCAGGCGGGGCTGTGGCACCTCGAGTGCAAGTTCCATATCGCCCTTGTTCTTACGCATCCGGCCTCGCTCCGGATTGCAGCACCGCGAGGTGCAATCCGCAACCCGCGCTAGTTCTGCGCCTCCGCAAAACGCCGCTCGACCTCCTGCCAGTTCACGACGTTCCACCAGGCCTCGAGGTAGGCGGGACGCTTGTTCTGGTACTTGAGGTAGTAGGCGTGCTCCCAGACGTCGATCCCGAGCAGTGGGACGTCGCTCTGCATGATCGGCGAGTCCTGGTTCGGGGTGGAGTAGACCGCCAGTCCGGTGCCGTCCCAGACGAGCCACGTCCAGCCGCTGCCGAAGCGCTTGATGCCGCCGTCGTTGACCGCGGAGCGGAGCTCCTCGAACGAGCCGAACGCGTCCTCGATCGCCGAGCGCAGGGCACCGCCCGGCTCGCCGCCTCCGTCCGGGCCCATGATCTGCCAGAACAGCGAGTGGTTCGCGTGGCCGCCGGCGTTGTTGCGGACGGCGGTCTGCTTGTCCTCGGGAAGCGCCTCGAGGTTGGTCAGGACGCTCTCGACCGAGGCGTCCGCCAGGTCGGTTCCCTCGAGCGCGGCGTTCGCATTCGTCACGTAGGCGCCGTGGTGGAGGTCGTGGTGGATGCGCATCGTCTCGGCGTCGACGTGCGGCTCGAGCGCGTCGTAGGCGTACGGCAGATCGGGCAGTTCGAAGGCCATGTCGGGGGGCTCCTTTCGGCTCCTGCGCTTCTCCGTCGGAGGATATGCTCCGCGCTCGTGTCCACGCTCGTCTACAGGTTCGAGGAGATCGCGCCGCGCCCGCTCCGCCCCGAGGTGTACGAGCTCGACGGGATCTCGCGCGCATCGGTCGAAGCGCATTACAAGCTGTACGAGGGCTATGTCGCGAAGAGGAACGAGATCCTCGGCAAGCTCGGCGACGCCGACCTCGCCGCCGCGAACCAGACCTTCTCCGAGCTCCGGGCGCTGAAGGTCGACCTGTCGTTCGCGATCGGAGGGATCAAGAACCACGAGCTCTACTTCGGCCATCTCGGCGGCGCCGGCGGCTCGCCGGACGGCGCGTTCGGTGATCTCGTGTCCCGCCACTTCGGCTCGGCCGACTCGTGGCGCGCCGACCTGAAGGCGACGGGCATGGCCGGCCGCGGCTGGGCGTGGACCGCGTACGACTGGGACGAGGGCCGCCTGTTCAACTACGTCGGCGACGCGCAGAACACGTTCCCGGTCTGGAACGCGACTCCGCTCGTCGCGCTCGACGTCTACGAGCACGCCTACTTCCTCGACTACCAGACCGACCGCGCCTCGTACATCGACGCGTTCTTCGCCAATCTCGACTGGGACGTCGTGAACGGCTGGGTCGAGCAGTACGGCATCCCGTCCTAGAGCAGGGAGGAGCCCTTGCTCACCGCCGTGTTCGTCGCCGCCGGCTATCTGTGCGGCTCGCTGACGTGGGGCTACTGGCTCGTACGGATCTTCCGCGGCGAGGACGTGCGGACGAAGGGAAGCGGCAACGTCGGGGCGACCAACGTCTGGCGCGTCTACGGCCCGCGGCTCGGGCTGCCGGCTGCCATCCTCGACACGGCCAAGGGCTTCGCGCCGGCGTTCGCGGCGACCCTGGTCGTCGGGCACGGCAGCGGCGTCCTCGCGGGCGCGGCCGCGATGCTGGGGCACTGGCGTCCGCTCTACCTCGGCTTTCAGCGCGGCGGGAAGATGGTCGCGACCGCGGGCGGCGCATTCCTCGGCGTCGCACCGCTCGTCGGCGTGACGGGTGCTGGCATGTGGCTCCTCGTCTTCGGGCTCACGCGCTACGCGTCGGTCGCCTCGATGAGCGCCGCGGCCTCGCTCCCGCTGTGGGCGTGGCTGTTCGGCTACCCGTGGCCGGTGATCGCGTTCGGGGGCGCGGCGGGTGCCGGCGTCGTCTTCCTCCACCGCGCCAACATCGGACGGCTCTGGCGTGGTGAAGAGAGCCGCTTAGCGCTGCGGCGGCGGAGTGGCGACGCCACGAGCGGAGCCAGTCCCTGAAGCCGGCCGGCGGCGCCCCGACAGCCACGTCTGCCGCAGCCATGTCCCGGTGCCAGGCACGGGGACATGGCTTTTTCGCGCCGGGGCGGGAGCGTCGAAGCGGCAACCGGCCCGACAGTGTCCGGCGCAGACACGTCCCGGTGCCTGGCACCGGGACATGACGCTTTCGGAGGTGTACCGCCGACCCGACCTAGGGGCGCAGCCAGTCTCTGAAAGCGGACATGGGATGAACGAACCCCGGCCACTCGCCCAGTTTGGGACGCTATAGCGCTTCGGTGAGGAAGTCGCCGTTCACTGGCTCGAGTCCGAGCTGGGCACGCTCGATCCGGAGCTGCCGGTGAGCGAAGGAAGTTTCCGTGCCGCCACGATCCGTTCCACACCCTTTCGCCACTGGGCCTTCGTAGTCCGGCTCGCGCCAGAACCCGAGGGGCGCTTCGCAGCGCTCCGAAAGAACCCCCAGCACGGTCATGACCCAGCGGTGCGGCGAGAGGTCACCGTCCGACGGGTCGCCTACGCGCGCAACCAGTCCCTGAGGACCGTGTGTGCGGCCGGGCCGTGGCCGGCGCCCTCGAGCTCGGCCCGTAGCTCGCCGATCGTGCCGTGCCGCTCGGCCACGACCTCGTGGGCGTGGATCGTCTCGAAGTTGACCTGGCGCGAGAGGACGAAGTCGGCGTCGCCGAGGCGCGGCAGCTCGTCGAGGACGCTCTTGAGTGCGACGCGCACCGAGTCCTCGACGAAGCGTGGCTGGAGGTGTGCGTGCTCGACGACGAACAGCTCGTCGGGCCGCTTGAGGAGCTCGTAGATCGGCGAGCTCATCGAGCCTTCGACGATCTCGACGAGCCGCTCGGCGTTGAGGCGTTCCCCGGTGCCGACGAGGAGCGTGCCGCGACCGCGCTGGTTGTGCGTCGCGAGCGGGACGAGCTCGAGGATCCGCTCGACGTCGCCGTCGTCGAAGCCGGCCTCGAGCAGGCGGTCGGCGGCGGCGCCGCGGACGAGACCTTGCGCGCACGGGCAGACGTTGATCCCGGTCGCCTCCACGCCGACGACGCGGCGGACACGCTCACGGGACGCGGCCGCGATCCCGATCAGCGACACCATCTCCTGCGTCGCGAGCTTGGTGACGGGAGTGCGCCGCTCGTACGGATAGCGCGCGGTGATCCGCACCTCCGCGAGCAGTGCCTCGTGCCGGTCCACCACACGCCGCGCGACGTGCTCCGCGAGATCCTCGACGAGGAACGCGTCGTCCTCGACGACTCCCTCGACCGCCTCCTCGAAGAGCTCGGGGAAGCGGGACATGTGGACGCCCTTCCGGCGCGGGGCGAGATCGACGGTGCAGTCGATCGTCGCCGCGATGAGCTTCTCGCGGCGGCCCCGCCCGATCCGGACCGCTTTCTGCACACCGGCCACCCCGACGCTCGAGAGCCCGAGCGCGACTTCGGGCTCGGCCGCCTGCAGGTCCGGCGTCTCGGTCCGCTCCATGCGGCAAGGTTAGACCTGTGAGCGAGGACAGCGCCTTCGCCCGGCTCGTCTCCCTCGCGTGCCACGACCTGCGCACGCCGCTCGCGACCGTGCACGGCTTCGCGACGACCCTGGAGCGGGGCGGCGGCCTGGAGCCGCCCGCCGACCGCTACGTCGAGATGATCAACGCGGCATCCGCGCAGCTCGCCGAGCTGATCGACGAGCTGTCACTCGCCGCGCGGATCGAGTCGGATCGCTACGACCCGACGCCGCGCGAGACGGACACGCTCGAGCTCGCGCAGGCTGCGGCGGCGCGGCTCGGCGAAGACCGCGTGCACGTCACGGGCTCCGGAGTCGCGCTCGAGACCGACGCAGAGGCCGTCGAGCGCGGTCTGGCTGCGCTCTTCCAGTCGGCGCTCCGCCACGGCGGGCTCGAGCGGGTCGAGGTCGAGGTGGACGGAGCCGAGATCCGGCTTTCACCCGTCACGGCGTCGTCGGCCCCGGTCGTGCTCGGCGACGACCTGCGCGACCTCGGAGCCGCGGTCGCGGTGCGGCTCGTCAGGCGTCTCGGCGGCTCCGTCGCAGTCGACGGAGAGACATTGCAGATCCTGCTCGCCTAACCGGCCGCGAGCGCCGGCGCCGCGAGCTGGTGGCACGAGCGGCAGCGCGCCTCGTACTGCTCGAGCGCGCCGACGACGATCGTCGCTCCGTCGGCGGGAGCGGGGGCGCCGTCCACGAGCCGCTGTGTCATCGTCGCCGGCCCGCCGCAGCTGTGGCACACGGCCTGCAGCTTGTCCACGAGCTCCGCCCGGCAGAGGAGCTCCGGCATCGCGCCGAACGGGAAGCCCCGGAAATCCTGGTCGAGGCCGCAGGCGACGATGCGCAAACCGCCCTCGACGAGGCCGTCGAGGATGAGCACGATCTCCGGCGGGAAGAACTGCACCTCGTCGATGCCGACGACGTCGTAGCCGTCCACGAGGCCGGGAATGTCGGCCGGCTCGTCGACGACGACCGCACGCATGCGCGCGCCGGCGTGGCTGACGACGTGGCCGATGTCGTAGCGGTCGTCGAGCCGCGGCTTCACGATCAGAGCGCGCTGGCCGGCGATCTCCGCGCGCCTCAGGCGGCGGATCAGCTCCTCGCTCTTCCCGCTGAACATCGGTCCGCAGACGACCTCGAGCCAGCCGCCGCAGTTCGGGAAGAGCCTGATCACACGACCGACCCTAATGGGCCGGTCCGACGGACTCCTTTGCGTGCTCGAACTCGTACTGCGAGAGGCGGCGGAGGCTGACGATGCCGAGCAGGCGGCCGTCCTTCGTCACCGGCAGGTGGCGGAAGTTGCGCTCGAACATCATCTTGGCCGCGTCCTCGATGGTCGTCTCGGGCTCGATCGTGATGACGCTCTCGGTCATCCACTGCCGCACGCGCGCCTCGGCGGTGCGCGCCCGCTGAGCCGCCGCGCCGAGGATGTCGCGCTCGGTGACGATGCCCACGAGGCGCACCATGTCCTCCATCACGACGACCGCGCCGACTCCCGCATCGATCATCTTCTCGGCGGCCTCGCCGATCGACGCCGTCGGGTCGACGGCGAGGACGTTCCGGTTCATGACCTCCGCGACCGTTGCCATACCTGGAGCCTAACGCGCGCGGACTCTTCGCACCACGACGCGAGCTGCGAAAGGCGGCTACGAGCTACAAGGGGGACGATGAGCCGGAGGGTGTGTCCATGGGGTTTGAACGGCGGCTCGTCGACGATGCCGGTGACGACCTCGAATGTCAGCTCGGCGCCCGAGCCGTTGCTCGCGCCCGTGCGCCGCTGTCTGACGTAGGTTGCCGGCTCGGCGATCCCGCCGAGCAGAGCGAAGATCGCGGCGCGGATCGCACCGGCACCGGCTTCGTCTCCTCCCGTCCAGCCGAGCCGAACCTCGTACGAGCCGTCATCCGTGGTTTGCGCCTCGAGGATCCGAAGGGGGAGCGACTCGCAGGCCTGCTCGAGATGGGGCAGGAGGTGCAGCTCCGGTTCCTCGGCGACCCAGTTCGGACGCCGCATCGCTTCGATCAGCTCGTCGGCTCCATCCACGAGCTGAGAGGCGTCGGCGATACCGTCGCCGCGCTCGTCACCGTCCCACCGGCGATCGGCCATCGAGCGGAGCATTGCAGAGCGACGAACCCGGACAGAGGTTCGTCGCGGCTACGGGTCAGGGTTCGGCGAGGAAGTACAGATCTCGCGGACGCGACTCTCGCTCGTCGTACTCGAAATCGACTCCGGCTTCGAGAACGGCTCGCACAGCCTGCGTCCACGCCTCCTCGGAGGCGAACGTCCCGGTGGAGACGAGCGCCGCGCCCTCACGCATCTCCCAGACCGAAGCGTCCGTGCAGCCTTCGACCGCGCGCATCACCTCGGCGGCCGCCCGCATCCGCTCCAGGAGCTCGTCTCGGTGCTCCGGCTTCGGGTAATGGAAGGCCACGAGTCCCAGCGCCATCGGGCGACAGTACGCGACGAGGCGGGTGTGCTCGCAACGATGGGAGTTCGCCCGGAAGGCGGTGATGATGAGGCAACCGACACTGTTTCTGACCGTTGGCCTCCCCTGCACCGGGAAGACCACGGCTGCGCGCCGCATAGAGGTCGAACGAGAGGCACTCCGGTTCACGAAGGACGAATGGGTGAAGGCCCTCTACGGGCACGAGAATCCGCCGTCCGCCCAGGACGTGATCGAAGGACGGCTCATTCAGATCGGGCTGCGCGCCCTCGAACTCGGCAACAACGTGGTGATCGACTACGGGCTCTGGGGCCGGGACGAGCGTTCCTCTCTGCGGCAGGCAGCAGCAGACCTCGGCGCGGTGGTGGAGATGCGCTACTTCGAGCTCGCCCCGGCCGAGCGGCGGAGACGACTCGATCGGCGCCAGGCCGAAGCGCCGCACACGACCTGGCCGATATCCGACGAGGAGCTCGTCGACTGGGCTGCCAACATCGACATCCCGACGCCGGGTGAGCTCGACGGCAGCGAACCCATCGACGACCCACCGGCCGGCTTCGCGACCTGGGACGAGTGGCGGAGGCACCGCTGGCCGCCGTCGGTCTCCTGATGCCTGCGCGGGCGTATCCTCGGCATGTGACTCCGGACGGATCGGCCTCGTCGCCCGTCTCCTCGTCGAGTGAACAGGACTTCGTCGTGAGCCCGCTCGCGCTTGCGGCTACGTGGGCGTTCATCCGTGCAGCACGCCGCCGCAAACCGGCCCCGCTCATCGTCGGCATCGCCGCCATGGCTGTGGAATTCGGCCGGCCGGCCTACGACCGATTCAAGCGCAACCGGGCAGTGCCGACGTTTCTGCGTGTTTCCCGCACGCCTGGCTGACGTTCGTAGCCGCGGTCCTGCGCGAGCGGCCTCTTACCTGAGCAGCCGAGAGAGGCGCCGGTCCTTGAGGACACGGCCGCCGGTCTGGCAGGTCGGGCAGTAGTAGATGGTGTGCTCCTCGAAGTCGACCTGCGCGTGCGGCGTGCCGCAGACGTGGCACGGCTCGCCGAGGCGCCGGTGCACGCGGTACGTCTTCTCGTCGGACGCTCCGGCCTCCCTCAGCACGAGCCCGCGCTCGAGCTCTGCGTCCATCGCAGCCGCGAGCCGCGCCACCTCCTCGTCGTCGAGGTCGTTGGAGAGTGCGTACGGGGAGAGCTTCGCGGCATGGAGGATCTCGTTCGCCCAGGCCCGGCCGATGCCGGCGATCAGGTGCTGGTTGCGGAGGAGCGCATGCAGCCGCCGCGACTCGCCGTGGACGATCTCGCCCAGCCGTTCCGGCCCCAGTCCGAGTGCTTCCGGCCCGAGGTGGGCGAGCTCGGCCTTCGCCGCCTCCGGTGTGAGCAACCAGACTCCCGCACGTTTCTTTCGCGCGTTCTCGGTGAGGACGAGCATCGAGCCGCCCTGGAACTCGAGCGCGAACGCCGGTGTCTTCGGCCCCTTCTCGCCGGCTTGGAGGAACTTCAGCCGGCCCGCGGTCATCAGGTGGACGAGGAGCACGAGCTCGCCGTCGTCGGTCGGGAAGAGGAGACGCTTGCCGCGCCGTTCGGCACCGCGGAGGCTGCGTCCCTCGAGCGCCGCGAGCGGCGGGTCGAACGTCTTCAGCGTGGCGATGTGCGCCGGGCGGGCCTTCGCGATCGGGAACGCTGACACGGGATCGCTCAGCTGGCGCCTCCACGCCTCCATCTCCGGTAGCTCCGGCATGTGCTGAAGGTACCGCCCTAGGGCTCTCCCCGAGTTGGCCCGGCGAGCTCGGCGACGACTCCGGCCTCGTGCTGCAGGAGCGG
>JAICZB010000247.1 GCA_025933895.1 Thermoleophilia bacterium | reverse complement strand
TCGTCGGCTTCGGGCTCGCGTTCGGGAACGGCAACGGCCTCCTCGGGATGCACGGCTTCGCGCCTTCGGCCGGTGCGCTGCTCGCGGTCGGGAAGGCGCCGTTCGCCGCCTTCGCGGGGATCCCGAGCGCGGCCGGCTGGCTGTTCGAGGTGGTCTTCGCCGGCGTCTCGCTCGCGATCGTCTGGGGCGCGATGGCCGAGCGCGCGAAGCTCTGGGTCTACTTCGCCTTCGGCGCGATCTTCACCGTCGTCTACTCGCTCGTCTCGCACTGGATCTGGGCGCCGGGCGGCTGGCTGCAGCGGTTCGGGATGCAGGACTTCGCCGGCTCGACGGTCGTCCACTACCAGGGCGCGCTCGCCGCGCTCGCGGGCGCGCTCCTGCTCGGCCCGCGGATCGGGAAGTTCGGCCACGACGGCCGCGCGAACGCGATTCCCGGCCACAACATGCCGTACGCCGTCCTCGGGACGTTGATCCTCTGGTTCGGCTGGTTCGGGTTCAACCCCGGTTCCACGCTCGGCGTCGCGACCGGCGGCCACGTCGGCTTCTTCGGCTACGTGGCGCTCACGACCAACCTGGCCGCGGCGGCGGGCGGGATCGGCGGCATCTGCGTCGCCTGGCTCGTCCTTCGCAAGCCGGACGTATCGATGATGCTCAACGGCGTTCTCGCGGCGCTCGTCGCCGTCACGGCAGCGTGCGGCTTCGTCGCGCCGTGGGCCGCCGTGGTGATCGGCTTCGTCGCGGCGGCGGTTGCGGTCGTGGCGGTTCCGCTCGTCGAGCGGCTCGGGATCGACGATCCGATCGGAGCCGTCGCGGTGCACGGCCTCGCGGGTGTCTGGGGGACGCTCGCGACCGGCCTCCTTGCCGCTCCCGCGCTCGCCGCGACCGTCGGCGTCGGCCACGGCGGACTCCTCTACACAGGCTCGCCGCATCAGCTCGAGGTGCAGGCTCTCGGCCTCGCCGCCGTCGGCGTGTTCACCTTCGCTGCGTCGTACGGCTCGCTCTGGGCGCTGAACCGGCTCTGGGGGATCCGCGTGGAGGAGCATGTCGAGACGGCGGGGCTCGACGTCGCCGAGCACGGCATGTGGGGGTATCCCGAGTTCTACATCCCGGTTCCCGGCGGCTACGGGACGGAGTCGCACGGCCACCTCGGCCTCGCCCACGCGCACGCTCGTCCGCCGGTCCCGCTGGCCGAGCCGCGCCTCGCACCTGCCGCCGACGGCGCGGGATAGGCTCGGGCGCGTGCCGTCGCTCTCGACCTACGCGGTGTTCCTGGCGACGGGCATGGCGCTCCTGCTCGTCCCGGGTCCGGCGGTGCTCTACGTCGTCACGCGCAGCATCGAGATGGGACGCGCCGGTGGGGGCTCGCCTCCGTGGCCGGCATCACGACGGCGACCGTGGCGCACGTGACGCTCGCGACCGCCGGCCTTTCCTCGCTCCTCCTCGCCTCGCGACCGGCCTTCGACGCCGTGCGCTACGTCGGCGCGACGTATCTCCTGCTGCTCGGCGTGCGGAGGCTGCTCGGCTTCGGGCTCGACGATGCCGAGGAGGAGCAGGCGCCGCGCACCCGCAGCCGCGCGTACGCGCAGGGCGTGGTCGTCAACCTCACGAACCCGAAGACGATCGTCTTCGTCTTCGCCTTCCTGCGGTGGTGCGGCGGCGGCGTCCTCGTCGGCCTCGGGATCCTCGCGCGGTCTGGACGCCGAGCCGGGCACGGTGACCATCCGAGAGCTTCGCGCCGACGACTGGCCGGCGGTGCGTGCGATCTACGAGGAGGGGATCCGCGCCGGCGGCGCGACCTTCGAGACCGAAACGCCGTCGTGGGAGGCGTGGGCCGCGACGCATCCCGAGCTGCGGCTCGTCGTCGAGCGACACGGCGAGGTCGTCGGGTGGGCGGCGCTCTCGCCGGCGTCGCCGCGTCACTGCTATCGAGGCGTCGGCGAGGTGGGCGTCTACGTCGCGGAGGAGGCGCGAGGCGCGGGCCTCGGCCGGACACTGCTCGACGAGCTCGTCGAGCACTCCGAGCGCGCCGGCTACTGGACGCTGACCGCAGGCGTGTTTCCGGAGAACGAGCCGTCGCTCCGTCTCCACGAGGCGTGCGGCTTCCGCGTGGTGGGCGTTCGCGAGCAGATCGGCGAGACGCGCGGCGTCTGGCGGGACGTCGTCCTCCTCGAGCGCCGTTCAGCGCTGATCGGGGCCTGAGGCATACTCCGGCGATGCGGTGGCCGTACTACGTTGCGGGGTTTCTCCCGGCCGCCAGGACGGATGCTGCGCGGGTGGGGATCACGGTCCGGGGTCTGCGCGACCTCGACGCCGACGCTGCGGCCGAGCCGCTCCACGGCGGCCTCCCGGAGCTGACCGTCATCGAGGTGACGCCGGACGAGGTCGGACCTCACGCCCTCAGGCTCGACGAGGCGTCGCGGGCGAAACTGGCGGCGGCAGGCGTCGACCCGGATCAGGTCGAGCGCGAGCTCCACGGAATGAAGCCCGGAGACAGGAAGCAGCTGGCCGACGTCGTTCACGGTGCGCAAAGTGGTCTCCCAAAGGCCCAGGTCGACGAGCAGTTGCGCTGGTTCGGCATCGCGCCGACCGAAGAGGAAGCAGAGCGCATCGCCCGTGGCGAGACGGTGACCTTCCTCGTCGGCGGGTGAGGTTCCACTTCGTCGACTGTCGCTGGGAGCTCGGCAACCCGAGCCGCGGACGGGAGCTCTATCTCGCGGGTCATGTCCCTGGGGCGTCGTTTCTCGACGTCGACGACGACCTCTCGGACCTCTCGGTTCCGGATGCCGGACGGCACCCGCTGCCCTCCGCGGAGCGGTTCGCCGCGGTGGCGGCCCGGGCCGGCATCGCCGAGGGCGTGTACGTCGTCGCCTACGGGAACGGCGGCGGGCCGGAGCGGCTCTGGTGGCTGCTCCGCCACTTCGGCCACGACGACTGCGCCGTCCTCGTCGGCGGGCTCGACGCCTGGGGCGGCGAGCTCCGCGCGGGCCACGAGCAGATCGAAGCGGTCGAGTTCGTCCCGGGCGAGCGTGACGGCGACACGATCGCGGCAGACGAGATCGTCCGCCGCCTCGCCGACCCGTCGCTGGCCCTCGTCGACTCGCGCACGGCGGACCGCTGGCGCGGCGAGCCGAACGAGATCGACGATCCACCCGGCCGGATCCCAGGCGCGACGAACGCTCCCTGGACCGAGCCGCTGCCGGAGCTCCCGCCCGGTGAGCTGGTCGCCTACTGCGGCTCGGGCGTCACATCGTGCGTCACGCTCCACCGCGCCTGGCTCGCGGGCCGCGAAGGACGCCTCTATCCCGGCTCGTGGAGCGAGTGGTCGCAGCGCGGCCTGCCGCTCGAGCGCGATTGAGGTCGGGAGCGTGCAGTTGAGCCTGCACGAGATCGAAGCACCGAGCGGCTTGCCTTCGGTCGGGGGCGGAGATCGGCTTCTCCATCTCGACCTGCACCCGGCCAACGTGATCCTCTCGCCGACTGGTCCGGTCGTCGTGGACTGGACGAACGCGCGGTGCGGCCGGCCGGAGCTCGACGTCGCGGTGACCTGGGTGATCGGTGCGACGAGCGCCGGTCTCGGTCGGCTCGGCGACTCGTTTCTCTGTCACTTTCTCGACCGCTTCGACCTCGACGACCTACGGCGCGTGCTTCGGGCGGCGGCCCAGTACCGGC
>JAICZB010000180.1 GCA_025933895.1 Thermoleophilia bacterium | reverse complement strand
TGCCGTGCTGATCCGCTCCTCGTTCTCGGCGAACATCAAGGAGCGGCGCGACTGCTCGACCGCGCTGTTCGACGACCGCGGCCGGATGATCGCGCAGGCCGAGCACATCCCCGTCCACCTCGGCGCGATGCCCGACGCGGTCGCCGCCGCCATGCGGCTCGCGCTCGAGCCGGGCCAGGTCGCGATCCTCAACGACCCGTACAGCGGCGGCACGCACCTGCCCGACGTGACGCTCGTCTCGCGCACCGCTCTCGGCTACGCGGTCTCGCGCGCCCATCACGCCGATGTCGGCGGGATCGAACCCGCGAGCCTGCCCGCGTTCTCGCAGACGCTCGAGGAAGAAGGCGTGATCCTGCCGCCGCAGCTGCTGACCGAGGAGGTGCTCGAGCGCTTCGTCGAGGCGACGCGACAGCCGGAGGAGCGGCGTGGCGACCTTCGTGCCCAACTCTCCGCGCATCGCCTTGCCGAGCGGCGGCTCGAGGAGCTGTGCGCCCGCCGCGGCCCTGACCAGGTCGCCGCCGCGATGGACGAGCTCCATGCCTACTCCGAGCGGATGGTGAGGGCTGCGCTGGCGGAGCTCCCGGACGGACGCGCAGAGGCCGAGGACGTCGTCGAGGCCGTCGACGGCGACCAGGCGATTCGCTGCACGGTCGAGCTCGGGCGCGACGGGATCCGGATCGACTTCGCCGGGACGGGCCCGCAGTACGACGGCAACCTCAACTGCCCGCTCGCGGTGACGAAGTCGGCCTGCTACTTCGTCGTTCGCTGTCTCACCGCGCCGGACCTGCCGGCGTCCGGCGGCGCCTTCGCTCCGGTCGCCGTGACCGCGCCCGAGGCCTGCCTCGTCAACGCGCGCCGGCCGGCCGCCGTCGTCGCCGGCAACACGGAGACGTCGTCCCGGATCGTCGATGTCGTGTTCGCCGCGCTGGCCGAGCTCGTGCCTGTGCCGGCGGCGGGCCAGGGGACGATGAACAACCTCGCGTTCGGGAACGACCGGTTCACGTACTACGAGACGGTCGGCGGCGGCCAGGGTGCCTGCCCGGACGCCGACGGCCCCAGCGCCGTCCACGTCGCGATGTCGAACACGCTGGCCACGCCGGCCGAGGCGATCGAGCTCGAGTATCCGCTTCGCGTCGAGCGCTGGGAGCTACGGCCGGGTTCGGGCGGCGCCGGCGCGCGCCGCGGCGGCGACGGCGTCGTGCGCGAGCTGCGCGTGCTCGAGGACTGCCGGCTCTCGGTACTCGCAGAGCGGCGGCGCCACTCGCCGCCGGGGCGCGGCGGCGGGGAGGACGGCGCGCGCGGCCGCACCCTCGTCAACGGCGAGGAACAGCCGTCCAAGCTGACGCGACAGCTCCGCGCAGGGGACGTCGTCCGGGTCGAAACCCCGGGCGGCGGTGGCCACGGCAGCGCGGGATAGGCTCCGGGCATGGAGCGCCCGGTCAAGGTCGCATGCGTCCAGGTCGAGCCGGTCATCCTCGACCGCGAGGCGACCCTCGACAAGCTCGAGCAGGTCGCCTCCGAGGCGGCCAAGGCCGGAGCAGAGCTCGTCGTCTTCCCCGAGACGTTCGTCCCGGTCTACCCGTCGTCGGCCTGGGCGAAGGCGTTCGCCGGCTGGGAGGCCACCGGCGCGAAGGAAACCTTCGCGCGCCTTGCTCAGGAGTCGATCGCCGTCGGCTCGCCGGCCGAGCGGCGGATCGCGGCGGCGGCACAGGAGCTCGGCATCTGGATCGTCACCGGCGTCAACGAGGTCGAGCCCGAGCGGCCCGGCACGATCTACAACTCGCTCCTCTACCACTCGCCCGCAGGCGACCTCGCTCTTCACCACCGCAAGCTCGTGCCGACGAACCACGAGCGGCTCGTCTGGGGCCAGGGCGACGGCCGCGGCCTCGACGCCGTCGAGACCGGCTTCGGGCGGCTCGGCGGCCTGATCTGCTGGGAGAACTACATGCCGCTGGCGCGCGTCGCGCTGTACGAGTCCGGCGTCGAGATCTACGTCGCCTCGACCGCCGACGACGGCGACGCGTGGCAGCAGACGCTCGTCCACATCGCGCGCGAGAGCCGCGCCTACGTGGTCGCGCCGGCCCACTTCCAGCAGGAGTCCTCGTACCCCGACGACTTCCCGCTCGCCGCGGAGATCGAGGGAGCCGGGACGATCGGCCGCGGCGGCAGCGCGATCCTCGCTCCCGACGGCTCCTATCTCGCAGGCCCGCTGTACGACGAGGAGGGAATCCTCTACGCGGAACTCGACCCGGCGCGCCTGCTCGCGGAGCGACAGCGCTTCGACCCGGTCGGCCACTACAGCCGGCCCGACGTGCTTCAGCTCACAGTTCGCGCGGACGGTGGGACGACGAGTACACGTCCTTCCGCAGAATCAGCCCGTCCCTGAGCGGGAACACGTCGACACCGTCCCATTCCTTCGAGCCGGTCGATGCGGTCCACTCGCAGACGGCGAAGTCCTCGCCGACGTTGAGCGACCGGGACGTGAACCGCAGGGTCGGGTTGTTGCGGAAGATCTCCGCGATGTGCTCGCGGACGGCCGGGGCGCCCTCGGCGCGTTCGCCTGCCGTGTGGTTGTCGAAGACGACGTCGGGATGGTGGAGCGCGTCGATCGCGTCGAGATCCTGCGAGTTCCACGCGGCGTTGTAGCGCTCGATCAGGTCGCGGACGTTCATCGCCGTCGGCGAAGAACTCTCGCATCGCCGACCCGCCGTGTCACGCCGTCGGCGTCGAAGCGCTCGAGATAGAGCTGCGCGGTCTTGCGACCGACTCCGAGGGCGTCGCGGAACTGGGCGAGCGTGATCCCGTCGACGAGCACGGCTCGCGCCTGCTCGTACGCCTCCGGCGAGATCGCGAGCCCGTCGCCGAGCCGCACGAGCCGGCCCTGTTGCTCGAGGAAGCGGGCGACCGCGGCGTCCTCGACACGCACCGGTTCGAGGCCGAGCTGCGCCGCTAGCGCGCCTGCTGCCTCGGCGCGCTCGCCGAGCTCGGGGGTCGCTCCCGGCCGGTAGAGCTTGGCGCCCCGCAACTCGAGCCCGAGCTGCGGGACGACTGCCCTCGCCCAGTCGGCCGCAGGCACCGGAACGCCCGGGTCGAGCGGATCGGCGGCGTCGATCGCCGCGTCGAGGTCGGAGCGGAGCTCGTCGAGCCACTCCTGCGACCAGCGCCACTCCCCGTCCACGCGGGCGGGCGCGTGTACGAGCGTCTCGCCACGCTCGAGCGCATCGAACCGCGCGATGTCAGCGTGCCGCGGAGGCGTCGGATCGAGCACGACTCCCCCGCCGACCGTCGTTCCGGCGCGGAGGACGACGCGGTCGCCGCTCGCAGCCACGACCGGCCGCGAGAGGCGCAGCTGCGCGAAGCGGTCGCCGACGCGGGCGACACGGGCGGCCGTCTCCGCTGTGCCGTGGTGGAGCATGACGCGTGCCGGGATCTCGCCCAGCGGCTCGAGCTTCACGTCGAGGCGGAAAGTCGGGCGGAACGACCCGGGCGTGACGAGGACGTCGCCGCGGCGCAGCTCCTGCCGCTCGACGCCCGGGAGCGAGACGGCGACGCGCTGCCCGGCCTCTGCGCGCTCCGCCGGCCGGTCGTGCACCTGGACGCTGCGCACCCGGACGCTGCGTCCTCGCGGCTCGACGCGTAGCTCGTCGCCCTCGCCGATCGTGCCCGACCAGAGCGTGCCGGTCGCGACCGTCCCGATGCCGCGCAGCGTGAAGGAGCGGTCGACGTGGAGGCGCGCCGGGCCCTCGGCGGCGTGCCGCGCCACGCGAGCCGCCGCCTCTGCCAGCGCGGCCCGCAGCTCGTCGAGCCCGGCGCCGGTACGCGCGCTCGTCGCCACGACCGGAGCGCCGGGGACGAGCTCCGCCGCCTCGACCTGCGCGAGCTCGAGCATCTCCTCGTCCACCACGTCGGACTTCGTCAGCGCGACGACACCCTGTTCGATCCCGAGCAGGCGCAGGATCGCGAGATGCTCGTGCGTCTGCGGGCGCGCACCCTCGCCGGCGTCGACCACGAGAAGGAAGAGGTCGATGCCGCTCGCGCCGGCGACCATCGTCCGGACGAAGCGCTCGTGGCCGGGGACGTCGACGACCGAGAGGCTCGTGCCGTCCGGCAGTTCGAGCGGCGCGTAGCCGAGGTCGATCGAGATCCCGCGCTCGTGCTCCTCGGGCAGGCGATCGGTGTTCTTGCCGGTGAGCGCCTCGACGAGCGACGTCTTGCCGTGGTCGATGTGACCCGCGGTGCCGACCGTCAGCGGCATTGCAGTGGGATAGCAACTGTGCTATATAGCAAACGTGCTATATGCATCGCTCTAGGGAGGCGACAATGCTCAACAGGGCAGGTTGGTGGGCGGTTGGAATACTTCTGGCTGCTGCAGCGTACGAGCTTGCTCTGGCTCTCGGTGCGGGGTCGCTCGGGCCTGAGCCGGGCGATGATGTCGCCGGCAGCACTGTCGTCCAGGTGATTGCGCTGCTCACCATGCTCGCGGCCGGCGTGCTCGCGGCTGCCTACACGGTACGTCCCCGGCGGGCCGCAGCCCTGCTCGCTCCCGCGGCCGCGGCGTTCCTCGTCACGTTTTACTTCACGTATGACCCCTACTACGCGCCACAGCTGTATCGCTACTCCGAGGGCAACATCGCATGGCCCTGGATCGCCGTGGCTGCGGGCGCGGGGCTCGCCGTCGGCGGGGTCACACGACTACTCCCGCGTCTCGGTGCAGCCGCCAGCAGCATCATGGTCTTTGTCGTGTTCGTGATGACCATCGCCGCCGGCGACGGACACTAGACCGGCCCCGCCTCGATCGGGCCGCTCTCGTGAGGCTCCGCGAGCCCCAGCCGGCGGATTCGACGAGCTCGCGCGCCACCGCGTCTCGTCCCGTTCATGGCCGCCGGCGAGGACGAGCATCAGGAGCTCGAGGCGCGTGCGGGGGGCGCCGTCGCCCGGATCCTGCGCAGAATCCGGGCCGCTTCAGGACGCCTGCGTCGACGGCCGCGGCGAGCTCCTTCGTCATTAGCGACCCGCGCAGAAAGTCCCAGAGGACCGCCTAGTTCGGGCGTTCGCTCATGGGCGGGCGGACCGGGCCGCGGCGGCGGCCTGCTTGGCGTCGGCGTCCGTCAGCGTCAGGCAGTCGAGGAGTAGGCGCCCGTCGCGGACGACGCCCACCACCGGCGGCTCGCCGGCGCGCAGCGGCGCCGCCAGTGACTCCTCGAGCGCGCACGCGAAGCTCGGCAGCTCGGCGAGCGGCAGTGCGCCGCCGCCGACGCGTCCCACCGTCTCCTCGACCTTGCCGCCCGTTGCCGCGGCGAGCTGTTCCGCGCGTTTGCGCACGGTGCTCGTCTCCTGCGCGAGCATCCGTAGGACGGGGATCCGCTCCGGCGCCTCGAGATGGAGCAGGAGCGTGCCCTCGAGCGCGGCGAGCGAGAGCTTGTCGATCCGCAACGCCCGCTGGAGCGGGTGCTGGCG
>JAICZB010000270.1 GCA_025933895.1 Thermoleophilia bacterium | reverse complement strand
GCCGCACGCAACGCGCCGATCCCCGACACGACCTTCGGCGTCTTCCGGATGTAGCGGCGTGGGCTATTCGATGGTCAGGGTCGACGAGATCGAGCCCTCGGGTCCGGGCGGCGCCGTGCGCTTCGTGCGTCGCGAGCTCGGTGTCGAGGCGTTCGGCGTCAACTGGTTCGAGGTCGCGCCGAACGTGGAAGGCCGTCGGCACGACGAGAGCGAGTCGGGGCAGGAGGAGGTGAACGTGATCGTGCGCGGCTCGGGGGTCTACCGGATCGAGGACGAGGAGGTGCCTTTCGCAGCCGGCACGATCTTCCGCTTCGACCCCGAGACGACTCGGCAGCCGGTCGCAGGCCCGGACGGGTTCGCGATGGTTGCGATCGGCGCACGGCGCGGCAGCTACGAGCCGAGAGGCCCGTTCTGACCGCCCGGATCCTCATCTGGAACCTGTTCGACTCCAAGACGACGCTTGCGGAGCTGCGCGAGCACCTGCCGGGGCTTCCGGCGGGCGACGTCTGGATCGCGAACGAGGCCCAGGATCGCTTCGGGCTCATCTCGTTCGGCGACCAGCTGCCGGATCTCGGGGACGTGCGCGAGCTGATCGGCGACGAGCCCGCGATCGCCGAAGAGTTCGACGTCGAGTGAACCGGAGCGCGGCGACGTGGCCTGCGGCGGCCGCGGCCGCCGTCCTGCTCGGGATCTCGTTCTACGCGCTCGTGGCGTGGCTCGAACAGGGACAGCTGTCCGACGTGCCCGTCTACGTGCACTACGCCGAGCTGATGCGCGGCGGAGCCGTCCCCTACCGCGACTTCCATTTCGAGTACCCGCCGGCGGCCCTGCCGGCGATGCTCCTGCCCTCGTACATGAGCTGGAGCTACCCGACGTCGTTCGCCGTGCTCATGGGCGTCTGCGGGGCGGGGTGCATCGCGGCCGCGGCGTCGGCGCTGCGAGCGGTGGGCGCCGGAGCGGAGCGCACGTGGGTCGCGCTGCTCGCGATCGGCGTCTCGCCCCTCGTCCTGGGCTCTCTGTTCGACACGCGCTTCGACCTCTGGCCCACGCTGCTCGCGGTGGGTGCACTCGCGGCGGTCGTGCGGGACCGACCCGTCGTGAGCGGCGCGCTACTGGGCCTCGGTTTCGCCGCCAAGCTCTGGCCGGCAGTACTGCTCCCGATCGCCGTCGTGCACCTCTGGCGGCGGAAAGGACAGGCCGGTGCCGCCGCGGTCGTCGCTGCGTTCGCCGTCGTCGCGGCCGCGTGCTTCCTGCCGTTCGCGGTGCTCGGGGCGGACGGTCTCCGTGCGATGTTCGCCGACCAGCTCAACCGGCCCCTCCAGGTGGAGAGCCTCGGCGCGGCGGTGCTGATGGCGGCGCAGCACCTCGGCATGAGTCCGCTCGCGACGGTCTCGTCCCACGGAGCCCAGGGCTTGAGCGGGCGCGGTGCCGGTCTTGCAGCGGATCTGTCGACGGTTTTCGAGGTCATGTCCGTCGTCGCGATCTGGGTCGTCTTCGCCCGCCGCCGCAACGGCGGCGGCGAGGCCGTGCTGATCGCCGCCGCTGCGACCGTGGCGGCGCTCGTCGCGTTCGACCGCGTTCTCTCACCTCAGTACCTGATCTGGCTCGCGCCGTTCATCCCGCTCGTGCGCGGCGGGCGCGGCGTCCTCGCCGGGGGGCTGCTCCTCCTCGCGCTCGGCCTGACGCAGACGTGGTTCCCGTGGCACTACTGGCCGCTCGCGCTCGACCACGCGTCGCCGTGGTCGTGGTACCTGCTCGCTCGCGACCTCGCGCTCGTCGCGCTCGCGGGGGTGCTCCTCCTCGAGCTCAGCCTCGCACGAGATTCCGCAGCAGGAAGAGCAGGTTGGCCGGCCGCTCGGCGAGCCGCCGCATGAGATAGCGGTACCACTCCGGGCCGTACGGAGTCGCGACGAGGACGTCGAAGCCGCGCCGGACGAGGTCGAGCTGGAGGCGAGGCCGGACGCCGTAGAGCATCTGGAACTGGAAGCGTTCTTTCGAAATGCCATGTTCGCGCGCGAACGCGATCGTGTGCTCGATGAGCGTCTCGTCGTGAGTCGCGATCGCCGTGAAGCCTTCGCCGGCGAGCGAGGTCTCCATGAGCCCGGCGTAGGCCGCGTCGACGTCGGCCTTGCGCGGATAGGCGATCTCCGGCGGCTCGAGGTACGCGCCCTTGACGATCCGGAGATTCGGGGCGAGCGGGAGGAGCCCCGCGAGGTCGTCCTCGCTCCGGAAGAGGTACGACTGCAGGACGGTGCCGACGTTCTCGTGTCCGGCTTCGCGGAGCGCGCGGTAGATGCGGAGCGTCGCGTCGACGTGGCGCGACTCCTCCATGTCGATGCGGACGAAGTTGCCGCGGTTCGCGGCGTGCTCGACGAGCTCGACGACGTTGCGCCGGGCGAGCTCCTCGTCGATCGTGAGGCCGAGGTGAGTGAGCTTGAGCGCGACGTTCGTCCGCAGCCCGTCGGCGTGGATGCGGTCGAGCACCTCGCGGTACGCGGCGACGACCGCGCGTGTCTCGGCCTCGTCGCGCACGCCCTCACCGAGGAGTGTCGTGTTGGTGAGGAGGCCGCTCTCGTTCAGCCGGCGCAGGACGGGGACGGCGTCGTCGAGAGTCTCGCCGGCGACGAAGCGAGCAGCCCCGAGCCGGAAGCCGTACTTCTGCACGAAGCGCTGCAGCCACGGGCTGTCCGCGGCCGCGAGGAGGAGGCTGCGCAATGCCCTCACAGCTGCCAGTCGGCGACGATCCGCTCGACTTCGGTTCGCTCGCTCTCGCTCAGGCCGCGCAGAGGCGCGCGCACTTCCGGGCCGACCGGCACGCCGCGGAAACCGAGCGCAGCCTTCGACGCCGCGTGGAACGGGAACTGCTGGAGCCGGGCCCGCAACGCTGCGGCCTTCTGCCCCAGCTCCGGCGTGGGCTCGCGGACGAGCGGAGCGACCGCGTCGGGGAAGCTCGAGGCGAGCCCGGAGACGGCGCCGACCGCGCCGGCGGCGAGCCCTCG
>JAICZB010000280.1 GCA_025933895.1 Thermoleophilia bacterium | reverse complement strand
GTCGAGGAAGTGGATCGAGCCGCCTTCGCAGACCGCTGCGCAGCCCGGCGGGATCGAGACGTGCCAGGTCCGGCCGCCGTCCGTCGTCCGGTAGATCCGGGACCGACCCATGACTGCGACCCAGCCGTGCCGGCGGTCGACGAACTGGACCTCGGCGACGTTCGCGAGCGGATCGCTTCTGCCGCCCGCCACGCCGCCGCTCGCCAGGTCCGGAAGCCGCGACTGCCGCCAGGTTCGGCCGTCGTCGGAGGTGAGCCAGAAGCCGCGTGCGCTGATCGCCCACGTGACGCCGCCGGCGCTGCCGACGTCGCCGACTCCCCTGAACCGGCGCAAGGCGGCGGCCGACCGGTCGACGGCGCCGCGGCTCGGGCTGGCGCCGACCTGCGCGACGGAGCCTGCACGGGGAAGCGCGGCCCACACCGCGAGGCCGATTCCTGCAGCCACTGCGACGAGGGCCGCGACCTTCAGCAACCGCCACCGTCGATGCGCGCGCGCTTCGGGGATCAGCGCCTCGAGGTCGTCCGGACGCGAAGGAGGTCTCGGGGGCGCGAGCATTGTAGTGCTAGTATGAATAGCACGAGTCCGGCCGTCAAGCGCGACGCGAACGCCGCTTCGGCGCGAGCTCGCGCTCGACGTCGTCGATCAACTCCTCGTAGACGTCGACGATGCGCCCGAAGAACCGCTCGGCGAGCAAGAGGTACTTCGTGCGGTGCGGCAGCGTCGGTGCCGAGACCGTCATCTTGTGGATCCGTTCGCGCAGGTCGGCGAGATCCTCACGCAGCGTCGCGAAGCTCTCGCGCGTCGCTTCGTCGCCGATGATGTCCGCCGCGAGCAGGCGGGAAGCCACCTCGGTCTTCAAGGGCGTGAAGCGCAGCGGAGTCCGACCCCACTCGCGCAGCGCCTCGACACCCCGGTCCGTCAACGTGTACACCGTGCGCTCGCGCGTCCTCCCGGGCTCCTTGCGCGTCTCGAGGTAGCCGAGCCGCGCGAGCCGCTTCGGCTCGACGTAGTACTGGCTCTCGCCGGCCCAGTCCACGATGCGGCCCTTCCGCTCCATCTGGCGGAGATCGTGGGCGGAGGCGCCGCCGCGGCCCACGAGGCCGAGGACCTCATAGGAGAACAGGGTCAGATCATCGCTTGACAAAACTCTGCTCCATAGTTTTAATCCAAACTACGTTTCGTAGTTTATAGCCCAGGAGGTCCCAATGTACGACGCCATCGTCGTCGGCGCCCGCGCCGCCGGCTCCCCGACCGCGATGCTCCTCGCACGCAAGGGCTACCGCGTGCTGCTGGTCGACCGGGCGACGTTCCCGAGCGACACGCTCTCGACTCACTACATCCACCAGCCCGGCGTCGCGCGGCTGCACCACTGGGGGCTGCTGGACCGCCTGGTGGGGACGGGCTGTCCGCCGATCGGGAAGATGACGTTCGACGTGGGGCCGTTCGCTCTCACCGCGGCGCCGCCGGCGAGCGACGGGGTCGCGCAGGGTTACTGCCCGCGACGTACCGTCCTCGACTCGCTCCTGCTCGACGCGGCCGCAGAGGCAGGCGTGGAGAGACGCACCGGCTTCTCCGTCGACGAGCTCAGCTTCGAAGACGGCGCCGTCGTGGGGATCCGTTCAGGCGGAGTCGAGGAGCGCGCGCGCATCGTGATCGGCGCCGACGGACGCAACTCCTTGGTCGCGCGCGCCGTGCAGGCGCCGGAGTACGACGCGCGACCGGGACGCACGTGTGCCTATTACTCCTACTGGAGCGGGGCTCAGTCGGAGGGCGCCGAGCTCTACCCGCGCGACGGTCGCATGATCATCTCCGGCCCGACGAACGACGGCCTCCAGATCGTCGTCGCCTTCTGGCCGCGCGAAGAGTTCAAGGCGGTCCGCACAGACGTCGAGCGGAGCTTCCTCGACGCCGTCGCACTCGCTCCCTCGCTCGCAGAGCGGCTCGCGGCGGGCGAGCGGGCCGATCGCTTCTACGGCATCGGCGAGCTCCCGTTCTGGTACCGGAAGCCGTTCGGACCGGGCTGGGCGCTCGTGGGCGACGCGGGCTATCACAAGGATCCGATCACGGCCCAGGGGATCAGCGACGCCTTTCGCGATGCGGAGCTGCTCTCGGAGGCGCTCGACGCAGCCCTCGGCGGAACCCGCCCGCCGGACGAGGTGCTCGGAGAGTACGAGCGGGTGCGGAACGAGGAGACACGCGGGCTCTACGAGCTGACGTGCGACCTCGCCTCGCTCGCACCGGCGCCGCCCGAGCAGCAGGCGCTCTTCGGCGCCCTCCGCGAGAACGAGCACGAGGCGGGACGGTTCTTCGGCGTCATCGCGGGCACTGTCCGCCCGGACGAGTTCTTCGCTCCGGAGAACCTCGCCCGGATCGTAGGAGCGCCGGCGCCGGCCTAGTTCTCCTGACGGCGGCGTCGCTGCTTCGCCGCCCAGTGGCTCAGCTCACCGAGGGCGATCACCAGCACGAACACGCCTCCGGTCGCCAGCATCAGGAGGACGACCTTGCTTCCCTCCTGGGCGGCCGTCTCCTCGGCGAAGAGCAGATGGAAGACCGCGGCGAGCACGGGCGGAATCTAGCTCACCCGCCGCGCCGCATGCGC
>JAICZB010000211.1 GCA_025933895.1 Thermoleophilia bacterium | reverse complement strand
GCGTCCGGCGCCCCGCGCAGCTGCTGCAGCGCCTGCTCCTCGATCGAGTGGGCGTCGGCCAGGTACTTGACGAGCTGCTCGTCGAGCGTGTCCGCGGTCATCGCGCATCCTCCAGGACGGATTGCATTTCGGGGCTAGTTCCTCCAAGCCCGAACCTCAATCCCGGCCGGGGAGCCCTAGCGGGACGGGTCCTCGACGAGGTCCCCGATCTCGTGCAGTGCGAAGGCGTCTCGTGGTTGGCGTCCGGGGATGAGGAGCCCGAGCAGGACGCCGACCGCGGGGGCGACGGCGCAGGCGGCGAAGGCGGCGGTGAAGCCGTTGTGCGACGGGTAGCCGTTCGCCGCGACGCTGCTCGCGAGGATGGAGGCGACGGCGGCCCCTCCGAAGGCGCCCCCGACCGTGCGGGTGACGGTGTTCATGCCCGTGGCGATGCCGGTTTCGGCGGGGCCGACGTTCTCGATGATCAGGTTGACCATCGCGGCGAAGGCGAGCCCGATTCCGGCGCCGAGCAGAGCTGCGGCCAGGTAGATCGGCCACGGCTCGCTGCGTGCCACGGCGAGGATCGCGTAGGCGCCGCTCGCGGCCAGCGCGCCCGCGAGCAAAGGCGGTTTGGAGCCGAAGCGCCTCTCCAGGCGGCCGGTCTGAGCGCCGAAGACGAGCATGGCGACGGTCGCGGGGACGAGGAAGAGGCCGGCGCCGGTCACGGACGCGCCGAAGCCGTAGCCGATCCGGGAGGGCGTCTCGACGTAGTCGGGGATCAGGATGAACGACGAGTACATGCCGAAGCCCAGGAGGGCGGCGACCGTGTTCGTCGTCCAGACGCCGCGGATGCGCATCATGCGCATGTCGACGAGCGGCTCGCGCGCCCGGACCTCGCTCCACACCCAGGCGACGAGCGCGATCGCGCCGCCCACGAGCAGAACGAGCGTCCTCGCCGAGCCCCAACCCCAGACCGGCGCCTCGCTCACCGCGACGAGCATGGCGGCGAGACCGATCGACATCAGCCCGGCTCCGGCCCAGTTCGCGCCTCCCTGGACACGAAGGGGGGACTCCGGGACGAAGAGGTAGATGGCCACCGTCGCCGGCACGAGCAAGATCAGCGGCAACCAGAACAGGTAGTGGTAGTCGAGGTGATCCACGATCGGCCCGGCCAGCACGATTCCGGCGCCGCCGCCGACGCCCAGCAGGGCCGACATCAGCCCGATCCCGCCGGCCACCCGCTCGCGGGGAAACTCGTCCCGGATGATCCCGAAGGCGAGTGGAAACAGCCCGCCGGCCGCCCCCTGGACCACCCGCCCGACGATCATCACCGCCAGCGACGCGGCTACGGCCGAGACCACCGTCCCGACGCAGAGCAGGACGAGTACGACGACCAGCAGCCGCTGCTTGCCGTGCATGTCTCCGAGCCGCCCGATCAGCGGCGTGGCGATCGACGCGCTGAGAAGATACGCCGTCAGCACCCAGCTGACCGAGTTCACGGACGTGTGCAGCGCATGCTGGAGGTCGGGGAGAGCCGGCGCGACCAGCGACTGCAGCAACGCATAGGCCGCGCCTGCCGCAGCGAGCAGCGCGAACGTGACGTTGTAGTGCTGCCTGGATCCTGTCATGGGAAGGGCCGATCTCCGGCGCTTTTCCAGAGACCTCTGCCGGGCTCGAACCGGTCGACCCCGTCTTATCATCGCGCGAACGAGTGGTGCTCAGAGGCTTGCGAGCCCGCGCCGTGCGGCCTTCTCGGCCAGCTTGCCCGGGTCGAGCCCGAACTTCTCGAGCACCTGCGCGTGCTCGTTGTGATCGATCTTCTCGGGAAGCTCCTGGACCGCCTTCTCGACGTGCTGGTTCTGGCCTGCCTTGCGAAGCTCGTCGAGGACGAATTGCTTGTCGAGCTGCATGTGGACCTCGTTTCCTACTAGGGAGAGAGACCGGAGGTTGATCCCCCGGGGCTGCCTCGCCTAGTCCTCGCGGCTGCGATTTCTGAGGTCCAGGTCGGAACAGAAGCCGAGCCCGCTCGCCTTGAGGCAGAGAAGGCCCAGCAGTTGCCTGTCTCTACCGACGACGGCGAGCCGACGGTGGTCGTTGCGCTTCATCGACTCGAGTGCCATGTCGACGCTCGCGCCGGGGTCGACGGTTCTCCCTGCGAGAACCGCGATCGTCCGTGCGAGGGTGCCGTCGCCGACGTCGCTCGTGAGGTCGGCGCGTTCGACGACTCCGACGAGCGTGCCTTCGTCCACGAGGACGGCGGCGTGCACATGGGAGTCGCCGAAGAAGGTGCGGAGCTGCCCGACGGTCACAGACGATCCATGGACGGTCGGACAGGTGACCATCGCGTCGGCGACGCAGCGGGTCCTGCGTGTGCCGCTTGGCTGCCGGCGCCGACGATGAGTGCCTGGGGCGAGGCCTGCTTGGCCTGTGTCTTGAGCCACTTGATCTGGGTGAGGTGCTCGTAGCCGAGCGCGAGCAGGGGTGGTCGCGGCGATTTTCCCCTGCAGAACAGCGGTAAACGCCGGAGTGCCGCGTTACTTCTTGACGAAGCTGATCTGCCCGTTCGCTTCGAGGATCGCCCACTCCACCTCGTCGAACGAGGCGATCTGCTGCATGCGCATCTCCTCGGCGATGTCATCCGCCGTCAGCCGTTCGCGCTTCAGGTTCTTCTCCAGCAGCCCCCGTCCTGGATGACGACGATCGGCTCGCCTTCGATCACCTTGCGAGCGCGTTTGGAGCGGAAGCTGATGTAGGAGCTTGCGACCTGGATCGCGCTGATGGTCGAGACCGCGATCACCGCGCCGGTGACCGAGTAGTCGTCCTGCGTCAGACCCTGCTGGATCGCGTCGCCGAGCACGATGAGCAGGACGAGGTCGACGGCGCTGAGCGAGGAGAGCTCGCGCCGGCCTAGCACGCGCATGACAAAAACGACGAAGACATAGAGGAAGATGGCTCGGAGCGCGATGTCCATCTAGGGAAGATCGTGATCGTGCGGTGCAGCTCGAGCACCTTCCGGCTCCCGTCGTAGAGCTGCACCGTCTGCCGGCGATGGCCGACGTTGATCGGGTTGACCTGGAACTGGATGAAGAGCAGGTAGGAGTGACCTCGCGGGATATGGCCGAGCGTGAGGCTGGGATTTCCGTTGAGGCTCGTCTCGTTCGTCGGCGACGGCTCGATCGTGTTCACGGTCATCCCCTCGAGCCAGCCGGGATCGAGGACGAGCGTCGCACGCTTGAGGTCGCGTAGGGCGGTCACGTGGAAGCGCGCTTCGAACAGGAGGCCGCCGCGGACGCGTGCGGGCGCGTACACCTGAAGGCGCGCTGCGGCGCCGGTGGCCGTTGACGTCGCAGGGTGCTGGCCGAACAGGTTCAGCAGGGCGAGCACCGGAACGACACAGAGCAGCGCGAACAGGCCGCGGCGCACCCAGATCTCGTGCTCCCTGCCTGCAAGGTCACGGTCGCGCTTGAGCACGATCGTGTCCGGAATCTGCGCCATAAGGAGACCCGGACGACCACGGAGTGCGCACCGCCGGCGGGTCGTGCTTAACATCAGATCGATGCTTCCCGAGGGCGTGCACCACTGGACCGCCACGCATCCAGAGTGGGAAGGGCCGGTATCTGCGTATGCAATCGACGATGGCGAGCGGCTCGTCCTGATCGACCCGATCGATGTTCCGGACGATGTGCGTGCTCTGTTCGAGTCGCGCGAGGTGGTCACGGTACTCACCTCCACGTGGCACGAGCGCGACGCCGCAGCGCTCGGCTTTCCCGTATGGGCGCCGGCACCGGATCGCCCGAAGGACCAGCTCGTCCCGGCGACGCGCTACGCGATCGGCGACGCGTTGTTCGGGCTGGAGGCGTTTCCCGGCCGTGAGGGCCAGCTCGACCTCGTGCTCTGGAGCGAACGCATTCGCGCGGTGATCGCCGGCGACACGCTGATCGACCTCGGCAACGGGCTCGAGATCCCGGCGAGCTGGCTGCCGGAAGGTGTCACGGTCGAGCAGGTCGCGTCCGGGCTCAGGCCGCTGCTCGACAAGCCCGTGGACATCGTGCTCCCGACGCACGGCCAGCCCACCGACCGCGCGGCCTTCGAACGCGCCCTCGCCTGACCGGCGGCAGACCAACGGACACGCCGAGCGGAGAGCGATTCGTCGAAGCCCTCGACGGACTCGAACCGTCGACCCGCTCCTTACCATGCCCGCGCTGGTGTTCCCTCAGTGTTCCCTCGGCGGGCTGGGCTTCAGCCGCCGAGCGGGAGCTCAGTCGGCGAAGAACTCGAAGCGGGCGCCGTCGTCGTCTTCGAGCCGCGACGCATCCGGATCCGCCTGCGTCGAGGTTCGCGAGCAGAAGCGCCGCTTGTTGCTCGGGCCGCCGCTCCGTGCTTCGGCGGAACAGGACGACGGAAGGACGCTCGGCGCTGCGGGTCGCGAGGAGCGTCGCGAAGTCGGTGTCGGCGGAAACGAGGATCCGGTCTTCCACGGCCGCGCGGCCGAAGATCTCCTCGTCGGCTGCTGACTCTGCGATG